>JAPHSZ010000187.1 GCA_026196545.1 Gammaproteobacteria bacterium | reverse complement strand
CTTGCTGATAAAGACAGCAAACTAACCGTCAGTGGCAGCATTACCCCGCGCACACACCGGCACTTCGATGCACCCACTCTTATCAGTTTTGAAGATAGCAATGAGAACAACACTGCGCGCATCCACATCGACACTGTCGATCGCCCCGGCGTATTGACTAATATCGCAAGGGCATTTATTGATTGCGACATCGACATTATAAGTGCGAAGATATCAACCGCAGGTGAAAAGGCTATCGACTATTTTGATATCGGACATAGGGATTCAAATAAAACACTCGATAAAAAATCACAGGAACAATTAAAATCCACTTTACTTAGCTACTTATAATAACAATATGCCGAACACACTCGATCTTGCCAAAGAACTTATCTCACGCCCATCGGTGACACCCGATGACCAGGGCTGCCAGCAACTGATTGCCGATTATTTACAGCCACTGGGCTTTAACATTGAGCACATGCGATTCGGCGAGGTTGATAACCTCTGGGCACGCTATGGCAACGAAGGACCTTTGTTTGTATTTGCCGGCCATACCGACGTTGTCCCAACCGGACCTGAAGAAAAATGGACATTCCCACCCTTCAAACCAACCATTGCGGGCAATACATTATATGGCCGCGGCTCAGCAGACATGAAAAGCAGTATCGCTGCCATGATGGTCGCCTGTAAAGCCCTGCTAAGTTCAGGTACGCCGGTCAAAGGTTCAATTGGGTTTTTAATCACCAGCGATGAAGAAGGCCCCGCTACTGATGGTACTGTGCGTGTTATCGAAACGCTCGAAGCACGCAATGAAAAAATCAACTGGTGCCTTGTCGGCGAACCTTCTAGCTCAAAAAATATAGGCGATATAATTAAAAATGGACGCAGGGGATCCATCTCCGGAAAACTTATCATTCACGGACATCAGGGGCATATTGCCTACCCCCATCTTGCCGACAACCCCATCCATAAATTTGCGCCCGTACTGAATGAACTGGTCAGCGAGCACTGGGATCATGGCAATGACTTTTTTCCACCTACCAGTTTTCAGATATCAAACATCAATGCCGGCACGGGTGCGACTAATGTTATCCCCGGCGAGCTTGAGGTACAGTTTAACCTGCGCTTCTCGACCGAATTAAAACACACAGAAATTCAGACGCGTATTGAGAGTATTCTGAACAAATATAAACTCGAGTACACACTGGACTGGTCACTGTCGGGCCAGCCCTTCCTGACACCGGATGGCAATCTCATCAGCGCCGCCCGAAGAGCCATCAAAAACATCTGCGGTATCCAAACCGAACTATCAACCTCGGGCGGCACATCCGATGGACGTTTCATTGCGCCCACTGGTGCGCAGGTGGTTGAGCTTGGCCCGATTAATGAAAGCATCCACAAGATAGATGAAAACGTTAGTATTACTGACCTGGAAAAACTAACTAAAATTTACAAACGTATTCTTATTGAATTAGTGACATAAATATAATCAGGAGCAACCCATGAACCTTGAAAAAGTCATATTCAGCTTTTTTATGATACTGGCACTAACCCTCAACTTCGGCTTTTTCTATGGTGATGTCAGCAACCCCGATCACCACAACATTTACGAACTATATGCCGTCATCGTGATCAACCTTATTGCCACTGTCCTTAAGTTTGGAGACCGCTCACAACTTGGCGCGATGTTACTGGCAACCAGTCTGGTTGCGGTTGCACAATTAATCTCCGCTTCTGTAGTCTGGACTTTTGTGGTTCACATTCAGGAAACAGGTATGACACCGACTGCCATGGCGACCATTGTCTCTCTCAGTGGCGGCGCTTTTTTGGCCAATGTTATTTCAGTGATCATATTAATGATAGAAGCCGCCATGCTTCGTCACTAAAGCCAGTACGAATAAAATTCAGCCATGAACATGGTAACTTCAATAATACTACGGCGCATGCGTACGCCGTTTTTATTATTAATTGGTGTTTACAGTGTCGCTATTTTAGGCATGGTGCTTATCCCCGGCGTAGATGACCAGGGCAATATATGGCGCATGAGTTTTTTTCACGCCTTCTACTTCGTCAGCTTTACCGCGACCACTATTGGCTTTGGGGAAATACCCTACCCTTTAACTGATGCACAGCGCATCTGGGCACTGGTTACAATCTACTCTACCGTCATTGCCTGGTTCTATGCACTGGGTAAAATTATCGCCCTGATACAGGACAAGTCATTCATTGAAGCCGTTGCAAAACACAAGTTTAAAAATGATATCAAAGCCCTGCACCAGCCTTTTTACCTGGTCTGTGGTTTTGGCGAAACCGGTAACGCTGCCGTTAATTCTCTAACAGAGGAACATTATCGCGTCGTTGTTGTTGAAAAAAATAAAAACAACCTGAACAGGCTAAATCTGGATGAATTAAAGGAATACGTTCCCAGCCTCACTGGCGATGCCTCCGAACCTCATATACTTGAACTAGCTGGCATTCAGCGCCCAATGTGTCAGGGTGTCATCGCAGTTACTGCTTCTGATGAAACCAATTTAAAAATCGCAATCACCAGTAAATTATTACACCCGGACATCAAGGTAGCCTGCCGTGCAGAATCCAAAGACATTGAAGTAAACATGTTTTCATTTGGTACCGATCATGTAGTCAACCCATTTGAGAGCTTTGCCGATATTTTTTCAATGCTGACACATTCAACTTCATTACATCTCATCAACGACTGGCTAACCGGTGCACCCAACACGACACTCAGCGACCCCATATACTTACAGAAAGGCCCGTGGATACTATGCGGTTATGGTCGTTTTGGTCGAGAACTCTACCGGCATTTAAAATCACAGAACATTTCAACCGTTGTTATTGATCCTGATAAATCACTGAAAGAAGAATTTGATTTAAATGAAGATGAAAATCGATTTATTATCGGCACTGGCACCGACCACAAAACATTAACTCAGGCAGGCATTACTTCAGCAGCAGGCCTTATTGCCGGCTCAGATAATGACTCCAATAACTTATCTATAATTATGACTGCACTGGACATTAACCCCAATGTCTTTTCCATCGCTCGGCAAAACAAGTGGAGTAATTACACGCTTTACTCATCTTTGGAACTACAACACAAATCATCAGATACACCCATTAATTTCCTGACCATGCACCCGCGAGAAATTATTGCCAGAAAAATTCGCACCTATTTTCTCACCCCCCTACTTGAAAAATTCATTGATCTTGCAAAACAACAGAACAACGAATGGGCCAATATCACCGTTAGCCGCCTGAGTGCCGTCGTTGGAGACAACAGGCCTCTGGTCTGGTCTGCCACCATAAACAGCACTACAGCACCTGCCGTCAACCAGGCCTTAAATTATGGACGCTGCATTAAAATATCCCACCTCATACAGGACCCAGGCGAGCGTGAAGCAAAACTACACTGCGTACCTCTACTGTTGATACGAGACAACCAGGAAACATTACTCCCGGAAGACGAGCTGGAACTTAAAGTCGGTGACGAAATGCTGTTTTGCGGAAGCCATCAGGTCAAGGATAATATGCAGTGGACGCTCAACGCCATGCGCAGCCTCAACTACGTGATGAGCTTTGAAGATGAGCCAGAATCTTATCTCTGGCGGCTTTATTATCGGCATCGGGATAAGGTGGAGAGACGAAAGAAGCCACGATAAACCCTTCACTTACACGGCGGCATTTCACCCAGAAAAATGCAAAGCGCCTCAAATCAATGTAATATTCGCCCCTAATCTGCCCCGGTAGCTCAGCTGGATAGAGCGTCCCCCTCCTAAGGGGAAGGTCAGAGGTTCGAATCCTCTTCGGGGCGCCATCTATTCGTCACTGGGAACCGGATATCCATCGGGTTCAGCAGTTGCTCTGGAATGTACTCGATATGCACATTTCCCTCATTGAAAGTGGCATCATAAATGAACGTTGAAATTAATTTTCTTCTATCCTGAGGGGTTTCGCTTAAGTCGGTTATATGCCCTATCATTATTGATGCCAATTCCTCTGGTTTGATTTTGGGGTAATCAGGCAACGGAAAATAGTCGATTTTGTCTATTTCTTTCTTCAATTCATTAATCCGGGCTGTGTTTTCTTTTAATCGTGGGGCTAATTCGGCTATTGATAATGGCCCTGATGGATCTTCGAGCATCCCATAAAGCCTTTTGTTATTTTGTTCCAGGGATAGTTTTTCTTTCAACATCGATGATTTAGTGCTTTTCTTTTCCTTTGCCCAGTGTTCAGCGCTGGTATTCACTTCATCCGCTATGTTTTTTAGGTTTTCTGGTGTCATGATCAATCTGGCTATCTGATCAATCATCCATTGATCTAAAAGATCCGCTCTTACTGTGTTCTTTTTGCAGCCAACTCCCTGCTGATGGTTTACGCAATCATAATAATAATACCGCTGTGATCTCCCTTTTCCGCTTCGAATTCTCATATTGCTGCCACACGCACCACATCTAAGAATGCCAGTGAACAACCATGTGCTATGAGGAGACCCAGAGGCTCCTGGCTTATGATATAGATCCATCATCGCCTGAACCTCATTCCATAATTCAATCGAAATTATAGGCTCGTGACTGTCAGTAATAATCCAGCTTTCTTTTGGTTGATGAACACCGTTAGCGTCTTTTTTTCCAAATATTGTTTGACCTATTACTTTGTTGTTTCTTAATAAAGCAAAAACCCTGTTCGCGCTCCATTTTTTCCCTCTGATCAATATGTTTTTTTCATTTAAAAAAACCGCTATTGATTTTGCACCTATACCTGATCTTCTTTTTTCAAAAATATCTTTAACAATAATGGCTTCATCGTTATTAATCGCAAGGGTTTTTCTTTGAGGGTTTAATGGGTGTTCGGTGACCACATATCCAAATGGTGTTCGGCCTCCATTGTAATATCCATCTTTAGCATTCTGTGACATTGATCGTTTTGTATCACGGGAAATTTGCAACGAGTAATAATCATCAAAAAGCTCATGGATGCTTTCTTGTAAGAAACCATCCTCATTATCAGCAATGGTTGTGGTCACATATATAACCTTAGTTCCAACTTTGTTGAGGCGGTGTTTGTTATTCTTAGCCTCCATCATATTTCGAGCGAATCGGCTTGTTGACCACACCACAAAATAATCTACCTGGTGGCATTCGCAGAAAGTAAGTGCATCCTGAAAACCACGGCGCCGGTCGTTTCTTCCAGTTTTGTCTCTGTCATCAAATACCCTCAAAACCTCGGCATCGACACTCGCCGCCTTTTTTTTGCACTGGTCCAGCTGGCTTTCGATCGAAAGCTCTTTTTCCCCGTCCTTTTCCCTGGATACTCGCAGATATATAACGCAGTTTTTCATCCCTCGATATTAGCCTTTTCCATTACCCTTTTAATGTGAGGCACGCTCAGTGACTCACCGAGCATTTTTCTGATTTCTTTCTGTATCTCATCAGGTTTTATGTCTGGATCATTGGCACGGAACAAAATATATCTGTTTCGCTGGAACTTTAAGTATCTAGAAAATTTTGGAATCCAGACCCTGATACGCTCAGAACCTGAATCACCAAATTCATCAGAATCAAGTTCACGCCACATAACCATAAAAGCATCAAAGCCAACCTGATGAGCAATTCTGAGCCAGCGCTGACCTAAGCCCATTTCCTGCAGCTCAATAATTCGAGGGTCGATTTTTTTTTCAGGCGCAAATACTGAAAAGTCTGAACCCGTGCAGATACTCAGGTACCCACCCCCCCCTCCAGGTGCCTGGGTGGGTGTCTGCCGAGCCCCCACCCCTGGCACTGACACACCAGATCCACCACTCACTGCTGTTATTCCTAATGTTGAACTGCGCTTCTTGTTGTTATTGCTCACAGTAACCTCCTGATTTGTTTACATCACCATTGCTACGAACTGCGCCTTTTGACATTACACGCAGTTCAGATATTGGCCGTTTAAAGACAAAGTTCCCAAGCACTGCGCACTCGCACCACAAAGCCGAGCCCAACAGCATCATACTAACTAGGCAGATACACAGTCCTAGGGTTCTATACAGCAAAAGCAACGCGCAAAGGCTCATGTCTTCTTATCCTGCTGTAGTATTTTTGAAAGATCTGAAACAGGGGTGCTCATCTTTGATAATGGGTTTGATGCATCAACAAGCTTGCGCAACTTACGCTGACCAATATGGCTATAGATTTCAGCTGACTTCACATCAGACTGGCCCATCAATGTCATACGATCGAGCACATCCACACTATCCTCAGTCAGCTCCACACCATACAAATGACGTAATGCATGCGGGTGCAAATATTCCCTGGGAATGTTCAGCTTCTCTCCATGCTTAATGATTAGATTATTAATCGAATGAGGCCCGAGTCTCAGCACCTCACCATATAGATCGCCAGCCATTACATGCCGATTACGTGTTGATATGAATAGCACTCGATCACCCATACCCACATCACGATTCACTGTCTTTAAATACTCATGGCCAAGATAAGCGCGCAACAACAACCGTGCCTCATCCGGTACCGGCACCAGGCGTTCCTTATCACCCTTCTCCATCACCTTGATAGTGAGCAGCTCACGGCCAGCCTCACTACTCCACATCAAATTAGATTCATTCAGCCTCACCAACCCAGACACACGAAAACCACAGCCAATCAATAGACTCAGGATGGCTGCATCACGCACACCAGTGAACTCGGTCAGATCCGGTGCCCAAATCAACTTCTCTGCAGCATCCAGAGGAAAGGCCACGGGGACCTTAGTCGGTGCCTTTGGATATTGAATGGAATCAGCGGGATTTATAGCAATCAACTTCTTCTTATAACACCAACCATAAAACCCACGCACAGCCGCTACCACTGTTCGCCTGGTTCTAGGGCCGAGTTCATTCTGTTTAAATAAATACACACCAGTGAACACTTCCAGGTGATCGGTTGATATCTCGAGCAGCTGAATATTATTAGCTTCGCAATACGTCACCAACCGCTCCAGATACAACCGATATTTAACCGCGGTCTTTTCAGATTTCCCCTGGTTCATGGTTTTAAATTCCAGCCATTTCTCAATCAGCTCCATGTTATCCATCACAAAAC
Organism: Gammaproteobacteria bacterium; assembly: GCA_026196545.1. GTDB lineage: Bacteria > Pseudomonadota > Gammaproteobacteria > SZUA-229 > SZUA-229 > LH-M37. The sequence goes on along the minus strand of JAPHSZ010000187.1, from coordinate 9,240 downwards.
ACCTCCAAATTTCCAGCACCCGGGGGCAAAATAACCCGCGCATCCGCGCATCTGCCCTATTTTTGAATTAACACATTGATTTAACAGCAATTCCTGTGCGCGAAAACTGCGCGAAAAAACCGCGCACCCCATAAAAAACCGCGTAGGTAAGCATTGCCTTATATACAAAACCGCGCAGGCAAAAAAACACTTTCTCAGACCTCTCTCTTTATATTTCTTTTTATTTTTCAAAGAAATAAATATATATAAGGGCGCAAAAACCGAAAGTGTAAAGATGCGTAGAAAAGACCAGTAACCGCGCAGAAAACAACCAAAACCGCGCAGAACGGCAATGTTTTCGCCAGCGCAAAGCCCGTCGAAATGGGAAATCGGGACGAAATGCGCGGAAATGCGCGGCTTTTTGAATATCCCCCCGTCCTTAAAATTGGAAAACAGCCCGAAAAAGCTTAAATAATCCCTTCTTTTGTTTTTTAGTTCAAAAGTCATGACGGTTAGAAGCTTTGTTGTTGTGGCTCAGACTGAGCCGGTGGAACAGAATGCAAAGGACCATCACTCAGGTGTTCGAGATCCTCAGGCATAGAAACATGCAGTCCATATTTATTTAATTGCTCGAGATCCAGCGCAATCAAATGGCTTTCACGATGTTTATTAATAGTAATATCGATGCGATCTCTCAAAATCACACCAGCCTGCTTCAACTGGGTCAGCAACACACCTTTCGACTTCACCGGCAAAGAGTCCCAGGTACCCTTTAAAGCCGGTGAATTTTTCAAATGAGAAATGATGTGGCTGTGACGAATAGCCAGGCACGGCCGCTGATGGCCATCACTGGTGTCATACAGGAATTTATGCGGGTAGAAAAACTTACCCGATGAGATCTCATCAAAGATAGTCTCAAGAATCCACACCCACGGATCCCGCTCATTGCTCGAGTCAGCAATGTGCATATTCATTTCAGCCATGCAATCGGCTTTAAAATTACCGTGAGCCGTATCAATGCCGGCGAAATCACACAGCAGCCGCCACGCGGTCAACACTGCAGCATAATTCTCCCGCATACGATCAGCGCCACTATCATCATTCGAATCACGACAATGATGCTTCACGTACTCATGGGCCTGATTAAATATTCCCTGGACCTGCTCACGGGAGTGCTCAGCAATAAACTCCAGCCATTGTCGCATCGGGAAGCGTGGCAAATTCTCAGGCAACCGCTCACCCTGTTTCTCTTTCGACAACTGAGTGCGCGCCACCTTGCCAAGCAAAGACTTCACCGGCACATCCTCACCCGCCAGCAACACCGGCGCACTGATCAGATATTCAGTCATATCAGAGCCACGGCGTGTGATCGTGTATCGATAGCTCTCCTGCAGCAACGCCACCGCCTTATCAATCACCATCTGCCCACGCGCAGAAAGCTCCTCCCAGCCAACCGGGTGAGACGTGTGCGAAATGGTTGTGAGCAACCGAAACTCAGTCTGCAGGCTCTGGCCAGAAAACATGGTAAAAGCAATAGTTCGCTCGAGACGCTCAGTCAGCACAGATTTACCCGCGCCCTTTTCAGCCTGAATAATGAAGTGTGGCCAGAAACTCAGAATCGACTTCAAGTGACCACCCAGCGCCCAAACCAGTGGCATCATGGCCGCGTTATCAGTAAACGTGCTTTGGTAAGCATTAATTACCCGGAGCGCATCACTAGTAGGACCACTGGGAAAAGTCAGGTTGTGATAAGGGCACTGCTTATCCGGTTCAGTGAAATAACAATCGTTGCCCTCATTCACCACCAGCTTGCCCTGCTTCCAGGCTACGCCCACAAAGTTCACCGCATCACGCGCTCCCAGGTGCGCACCACGTTCCAGAATATTAATCAGGCGATTAAATTGCTGGGGCATAAAGATGGGGCCAAACTTGCTCCAGTGAGTCAGGTTGTGCAAACGTTCATCTTCAAACACACGCTTAATCAACTTGCTGCCATGGCGTGGCGTCTGCACACTCACCGCGAATAATGTATTTTCCTGAGTATCATCTTCACCACTCATCACCGAGGTGGCGCCGGCAATGTTAATGCGCGAAAGCGAAGCGATCCGGAAGCCACAGAGGTCAGCTGAAACAGAAATATCTTCACCACCATCTGGGTTCTCTTTCTTCTCTGACACAAAGCTGGTGAAATCTTCACGGCATTTAAAACGCCAGTACATGGAATAATCATGGCTCGGTAAATACAGGCGTGATTTTCTACCATCAAATGTTTTGCCGGCCAGCCCGGCAATAGCCCACTCCTCAAATTTCTTCAGACAAATCCTTAATTCAGTAACACCCTTAGCCTGCAGCACATCATTCACATCATTAAAACTGGGGTCCTGTTCCTTCCAGTCGATCTGCTCCACCATCTGGCAAGCCACACCCATAGCCGTGAGGCGCTCATACAGCACCCAGCTGGCTTCAGGCCCAGGGCATTTACCATCCTTGTTCTTTTCATCGTTATCCATACAAATAATGGCCTGCTTACCCAGCATAAAATACAGGTCCATAGTTTTAGTCTGCTCAGTGCCCTTCGTGGCCACCGCTGCAGTCGAACGATGAAAATCACAACTATCTATCGACAGCGCATTGATCGGGCTCTCAACAAAATAAACAGACTTCGCTTTTTTCAACCGGTAAGGGTCAGAGGTCCACGGCACATCCTTCTCACCGTGCGACATGGTTTTGAGGTCACCATTCAACTCAGGCTCTAGATATCGAACATCAACACCCACCACACCAGGTGTATTAATTCCCTTCGTGATAAAAGCGACAGCCGGTCCACCATAAAACCTTTCACCAGGCTGATATTTTGGGTTGCAGTAATCATTTAAAGCCAGCGTTCCCTTTTTAATCGCCTGCTCAATCGCTTTGTTCTCGATGGCACGGCCGTTTAAATATTCAAAAATACGGGGATCATCCTTGCTGCATTTATAAGCAATATGCTCCGCGATCGAATACTCCTTTTTATCATGCTGTTGTGGCTCTGGTTTATCCAGTGGCCAGCCATAGAGCTCGTGCAGCATCTTCACCGCCTCACCCACATCATCAGTGCCGTAGTGATACATCATCATATCAATACACGAACCCTGACCGGCGCCGGTGTGATCCTTAAAGTATTTACCCTCACTATTAATCGAAACGCTGGGGGATTTATCATCACGATTAGGTGCGGAATAATTACCCTTCCCGCCCGGTCGTTGCCAGCCCAGTCTGTCAGCTAAATCATGGAGGTCTATATCATTTTTTAATTGTTCAATGGTAGGCATTGTTGTTGTTCTTCTTTTAATGCAGGGTTAAAAATAAGTTCGCTGGAAAAGAAAGGGCCGAACTCAACGGAGGCGTAATCAGTGCCGGTGTGTTTGTCTAAATAAAGCCAGAACATGCCTGTGTATTTACAAGTGCGACAAATGCGGCCGGTGTCGTCGGTGTGCCGGCCTTTGGTTATTTGGACTGGGTCGTTTAGTTGGAATTTTGGGGGTTTGTTTGGCATGCTTCTATCAGTTACCCCTCAATATCAAAACGCCAAACCGGAAACCCAGTGGCCTTGTTTTCTTGTTTCTCAATATTTATTAACGTGACCGGCCGACCGAGATAATCAGACAAAAACGCCTCAATCTTTTCAGCCTCCCGGGTGTTCCACCATTGGCCACGATCACCAAAGTGTTTCTCGCAGAGTGTGTTGTATTTATCGCTATCCCATTCATAGAGTCGATCGCTGTAAATGGTGTCTTTTGGTTTGTGTTCTTCAACTGCGCTGGCTTTGTTTTGCCTTTCAAGCCCACGCAGGCACTTACCATCAGCACCCATGTCAAATGGGCAGTTACATTCAGGGTAAATACATTTATCAATCATCAAGGTTCTCTCTGGTATGCCGCGCGGTTCAATCGTTACCACCAAAAAGGCGGCTTAATATATTGTTCATCACAATAATTTAATATTGCTTCATTCTCGGTTTTCCCGTAGCCCATGACATCAAAGCCATACTCATGACCGAAATCATGAGCGCTTTCTATTTCACTCCATGCAGACCACGGCGCCTCATCGACAGCATCACTTTTATGAGTAAAGATCTTGTTCTGTTTTTTCCAGTCGGCCAGTGTTGCTAATTGCTGGCCTATGCCTTCGATTTCTAGTTGAATGCCCTTCCAGTATTCATCATCGTGGGGGGTGGGTTTATCCATTGATTCCCAGCGCTTTTTTTATATCCCACATTTTTTGGTGCTGCCCAATTTCACAACCTTTGCTATATGTTTTATTGGCAAACGCAAGCGCGTGATAAATCTGTTCATCGGTCCACGACTCAGCGCAGACAAACAACACCTCTCCATCACAGTCCCACAAAACAGCTTTGCCTGGGAACTGCTCTCCTCCACGGGTAATAGAGCAATCATCCTTGTGTGCGTAAAAATCCATCAGGAGATCCTCACAGTTCCATCACTCTCAACCACTTTGAAATGCAGCTCGTTACAGAAAGGACAAACACACATGCTGTCATATTGGCCACTATCAGGAATTTGCGTGTAGATGGTTTCTCTGCAATCAGGGCACTCATAAGTAGCCATCTCTACATTTTTGGCCAGCAATCTGGCCACCCATTCTTCATATTCAAGTTGTTTATCAGTCATTATTCCTCTCCCAAATGCTCCATTTCTGGAGACGTATTAGCTATGGTTGCCATCTGCTTATAAATCTTTTTGCATAAATCCCAGGGAACTTCTCTGACTGCAGTGTGTTCATGCAGAACACCATTTTCATCATAATAAGGCGCGTTTTCTTCCCAGCTGAATTCCCCGATGCAATACATTTTCATAGTGTTAGTGATCAGCGGTCTTTGCTTGTCAGTGCGAGGATCAAGCGGAACCCTCATTGTTTTTATAGTCATCCCTCAGCTTCCACATGCAATGCATAGCAATCCCACAAAACAGAGCCGACCACGCAGAGATAAACACCCTGCCGATCGGTACCATGCTCACCGGTACCCCTGCCATGCACTTCACGCTGTCTGCCACCCGATGGCCGGTTATCAACAATATAAAGCTCCCCGGCTTCCGGATGCTCTCGAGCAATCACGGCCAGCACCTTCTTTTCCTGTTCTTCACGAGCGAATTCATACGCTGCAGATCCAGGGCAATAACAGGGACCGCCACCGGTGGTGTGTTTGGGGCAGGCTACTTGCTGTGCTGGTTGTTGTGTTTGGTTGTTAAGTTGCATGATTAACTCCTTTTCTCATTGATTAATTTAAATCGCACTGTTTCCAGTTTGGCCAGTGCACGGATGTTGGGTCGCAATTCATCAGGGAATTTATTGATCCCGATGCGGTTGCGCTGCAGGTTTTCTGCTTTAGTAATTAATTCCAGGTTATCGATATCACAGTTCAACTTGTCGCCATCGATGAAAGTCACAATCATGCCTTTGGGGATGGGGCCGTTGTGCTGTTCCCAGATAACCAGCTGTTTTGCTCGGTAGCGCGTAGGCGCGCCGGTGTAGGGGTTGGGCTCATTGATCTTGACCAGAACATATCCATCCTTTGAGCAGATCCGCTCAGCGCCAAGTTCATTACGGTTAGCAGGAACATCACCTTTTTTAAAGCAGCCTGAATTTGGCTTGCATACACCCGTGCCAGCGGTGCCAGCAGTCCAGGGAATATTGCCTTTTTCAAATTGCCCAGTACGCCCACAGGTAATTTTGTGGTTTTTCATAAAAGCTCTCATCTGGGCAACGGTTCTCTCCATGCCAAATTTTTCATTGATAATGGCAGTGAGCTCGTTGATATCGTGCTGCTTATATTGTTCCTGGATAAACTCAACCTGCTCATCAGAGAAAATGTGGCTCACAATCTTTGTGCTGGCTGGCCGCTCACCACATCGGAACTTATGATTTTTTAATGTGGATCTGATTTGGCCCTCTGTTTTATTCAGAGAGAAAGCTTTATTAAAAGCCGCGGTTAACTCGGGGAGCCGCATGGCCTTGAAACCATCACGTAAAAAATGCAGCTGCTCGGTGGTGTATCTTTTATTCACCGGATTTGTGCTCCATCATAGGAAGATCAGATTTAAGCTGATACTCGGCCTTGGCAACCTCAGCATCCAGAACCAACCGGGCATTACTCACAACGTCTTTTGCAATATGAGAAATACCTTTAGCTCTTTTTAATTCAGCAGTCAGATCTTCACCTTTCAGACTTTCGTCACCCAGGCGCTCTATCTGAGCGAACAGGTGATTATTTAAATCGATTAATTGGTTATTCATCGTAAATATGCCCTTTGTATCAATCACTAAAAAATATTCACTGTCACAATCTTGCAATCAACTGTGCTGGAAACAGGTTTTTATGCGGCTCCTGCCGTTAGCAAACGGCACTGCTCTGACTGAGTGACCAGCCCCCTCTCTCGGGTTATTTGTTATCCCAACTCCCTCTCAGCCTGCGCCCAGGCCTGATTGATTTTGTAGAAGGCCTCCTGTGATCCACCTTTGTCAGGATGCGCTTTTGTCCTGGCTTTCTTGTAGGCCACATTGGCATCATCAATATCATCACCGTAATAGTCGAGCACCTCGCGCCATGTTTTATCAGGGGTATTTTCCAACGCCATAAAACCAGTAAAAGCGCGCTCCATCATGTCACTGGCACCCCATCGCTCAATACCTCGCAGCGCCTCGATGGTTTTGCCGATCGCGTGGATGTTGTCACCCACCTGAATATATTTATCGCAGGCAAAAACCATGGGTTTATCTTTATATTGAAAATAAACCGCCACGCCACGATCCTCAGGTGGTCTCTGGCTGGCGTATGGCAAACCGTCCTGCCTTAGCCTTATATTTGTGGATAGCACCGCACTGGTACCGCCCAGTTTTCTTATTTCATTGAGCATGCAGTTTTGCGCTGTTTCTTGAGTTACGCGAAAGCGTGAATACTCAATTTTGTGTTTTTCAGTACGCGGCCAGCCTTCTGGCCAGCACAGTGGGTAAGCTTCAACTGACATTTTCAGTCTCCATTAATGATTTGTAATCTTGCTCGGTGAGCATGGGGGTGGCACCAAATGCCCTTTTTAGTTCAGTGACAAACGAATCACCCAGCAGCTCAGCCAGTGCAGGCCTTTTTTCTTTTATCGCAGACCAGAGTTTTTGTTTTTTGTCGGCAGGCAGCTTCGTTATTTCTACATAGCGGTTTTCATCCTTCCTGGTATTAACAGCAGGCGTCACAGGAAAGCGTGGGTTACGCGCAAACGGTGAAGGCATCAGAGCGCATTCCTTTGCTGGCGTTTCTTCTGAACCAGCAGCGCCATGCTGCAAGGCAACAAAGCCAGCGGCCACAGCATGATGATCAGCAGTGAAGAAAAAATACTGTAATCAATCAAACGCCGGAGCATTAAGCAGCGATCTACCACTGTCACACAAACGAAAAAGCCAGCCATAACCCAAACCGCACCGGCAATAAAACCTATTATCAAATTAGCTGTAATCATTTCACTCACCTATTAAAAAAAAGGGGTACTCACGCTGCCTACTAAAGAGCGCTTTCCCCCAAAATGGCCCGTAAGCCTCAGGAGAAAACTTTTTTATTTTTGTTAACTAATCGCTTCCATATCAGCAGCCAGCTGCTCACGGGTTGGCCGTGTATAGATAGCGGTGTTTTTTATATCAGAATGCCCCAGCGCGGCCTGTACTACCTGCAGTGGATTAACCGCGGTTGATCTCTCCATAATTCGCTGGCCACAGGTGTGTCGGAAGAAATGCGGGGTGACTTCAATCTGTAGGCCTGCCTGATCACGCCAGTATTTCAACCGCGCCTGATACGATCGAACAGACATGGCTTTATGGTTTCGACTCACAACCAGTGGCTCATGGTTGGCGTTGATAGCACCCATCTCTGTGCGAATTTTTAACAACTTATTTAGTGCCTTAATGGCTGAGGTATTGGCGTGTACGGTATAGCCTTTTTTTCCTTTGCAGATCTCATTTCTGAGAACCAGCTTTTTAGTTCTGACAGCCTGCTTCGCATCACCGACATTAAGCCCGGCCATGGTGCCGATACGAATCCCCGTCTGGCGAAACAAAAGCATCCATGCTGCATCCCGGCGCGAGTACACATCACCAAATGTGTTCACTGTTTTGAAGAGAATTTTTTCTTCCTCTTCTGTTAAATATCGCTCAAGTATCTGAGTATCATTTTGTTCCATGGCATACCTCCAGCGGCTTAAGCCAATTAAAAAAAATCATGCAACCACCCTCAGGTGGCGTTTTTGTTTTTGTCGCTTGTAAATCTCAACTAAAAATCGAACTGGTTTGTTGTCTACATCAACACGCATGCCACGAACGCAAACAATGAAACCAATGCGATGGCTCAAATCGAAACAATAGCCCTCGGCCATAGGCTCGACCGGCTTTCCCTTTGAGAACATGGTGATTGATGGCTCATATCTTTCTTTCTCATCATCACAAATACGGTCAGCCCCCAGATATAAAGCCGTGTCTCTCGATAAATGCCTAACGTAGCCGGGCACCATGTAACAGCAGCTCACAGGCTCACCTTCAACACAGCTAGTCGTTAAAGTTCGGAATAGCTCTGACATTTATTCTTTTCCTCCTGTTAACCATTACTATTTTGTCTAAGCCCCAGCGCGTGCATGGGTTTTTTAATGCCTGACTCAAACCACCATAGCCAACCGTGTTTGGCACCTGCGCAAATGCCAGGTAATACTCCTCGTGGCTTATCGGCTCTGTGCGTTTTGCAGTGCTTTTTGTTCCAGCCATTTTTCTAGCGGCTCCCTGAAAATATGAACAAACTTTTTTGCATCAATTTTTATTTCCTGCCCTGGTTGTCTATTATCAGAAGCAGATTTAATTTTGTGCTGCAGGTTTTCTGGCACTGGGTAAGCGTTATTCATCATCAAACTCCAGGCGCTCATCACACAGCGCTTTCATCCGCGTTTCCATTTCAAGAATGGATCGGATCGTGGCCATACCAGTGGTGCGAACTTCTTTCAGTTCTTTACGGGTAATGATTCCATCCTTGAATGCACGATTGATCACACTGGCCAGATTGCCAATGGCCTCATGCATCGCGGTGTAGGTGTTTAAAAATTCGAGATCAGAGGTGTCTGAGAAATCACCAAGTTGAACTACTGAATGGTTGAGCTGGTGAGCCTGGGCGTGGAGCAGATTAAATCGCTTTGATGCGCGTTGAATGAGATCACCTTCACGAACATTAAGCTGATG
>JAPHSZ010000134.1 GCA_026196545.1 Gammaproteobacteria bacterium | reverse complement strand
TTTAACCTGCATTTTAAAATTTTCGATGAACAACGCTGGGAATCGTTGCAGGAAGATCTCGACGAAGGCCGCAACCCTTTCCATTCTGAACAGCTGGTGCTGTGCAGCCTGGGTTTCCTGCGTGAAAACATGGACTGCTACGAGCAGGCAATGGACGGTGACTGGGATCTGCTGGTGGTCGATGAGGCGCACCACCTGGAATGGTCGCCGGAGCAACCGAGCATCGAATATGAACTGATCGAAAAACTGGCGATGGTAACCGAGGGCGTGCTGCTGCTGACCGCGACCCCGGAGCAGCTGGGCAAGGAAAGCCATTTTGCGCGCCTGCGCCTGCTCGACCCCGACCGCTTCCACAGTTTTGAGCAGTTTATCGAAGAGGAAAAGTCCTACGAGCCGATCGCGCAGGTGGTTGAGGATTTGCTCGGCGACAAGGACCTGACCAAAAAGGATATTGAGACCATTAAACAGACCTTTGACGAAGGCGATAACCGGGCCCTGTTTGAAGCGCTGGACTCCAGTTTTCAGGATGAGGTGGCGACACCGAAGCCTGATGGCAAACCACCAGCCAGGAAAACCGGTGCTACGCTGTCCCTGTCCAGGCTCAAAAAACCGGTCGATGCCGCTGAAAAATCGAACACCAACAGGCAGGCGCGGCTCAAGCTGGTCGAACACCTGCTCGACAGGCACGGCACCGGCCGCGTGCTGTTCAGGAACACACGCGCAGCGGTCAAGGGTTTCCCCGAACGTCAGGTGTTTGATTACCCGCTGCCACTGCCGGATGCTTACGCCGATTTGAAAACCGACGATGCCGCACTATTGCTGACCCCCGAGGCAGGCCTGGAAAAAGGCAGCGCGTGGACGGGGTTTGACCCCAGAATCGAATGGCTGGCCGACAGGCTGGCCGAGCTGGTTTCTGAAAAGGTGCTGGTGATCGCCGCGCACGCAGAAACCGCGCTGGATATCGCACAGTATTTAAAAACCAGAACCGGCATTCACGCGGCGGTTTTCCACGAAGGCCTGAGCATTGTCGAGCGTGACCGTGCTGCGGCTTATTTTGCCGACCGGGAAACCGGCACGCAGGTGCTGGTGTGTTCGGAAATCGGTAGTGAGGGCCGTAACTTCCAGTTTGCCCATCACATGATCCTTTTCGATCTGCCGTTGAATCCGGACCTGCTGGAACAGCGTATCGGCCGGCTCGACCGCATCGGCCAGACCGAGACCATTCGCATTCACGTGCCCTATCTTGAAAACAGCGCACAGGCGGTGATGTTCAACTGGTACCACAATGGCCTGAATGCGTTTGAGCATACCTGCCCGATTGGCCATGCTGTTTATAAATCCGTCGAAGATAATTTGCTCACGGCACTGCGTGCGCCTGAATTTGATGAGCAGGGCCTGATTGATGAAACCTGCTCACTGCGTGAAGAGATGACCGAGGCCCTGCACCGCGGCCGTGATCGCCTGCTGGAATACAACTCCTGTCGCACGCATATCGCGCAGGAGTTAAAAAATAAGGCCTTAACAGAAGATGATGAAGGCATACTGGCCGATTATATGGACAGTGTTTTTGACTGCTTCGGTGTTGATACCGAGTTGCACAGCGCAAACTGCCTGATCCTCAACCCTACCGAGCAGATGGTGAATAATTTTCCGGGCCTGAGCGATGAAGGCATGACCATCACCTATTCGCGCGATACCGCCCTAAGTTTTGAAGATGCGCACTACATTACCTGGGAGCATCCCATGACGGTGAGCACGCTCGACATGGTGATGTCACAGGAACTCGGCAACACCTCGGTCACAGCGGCCGACTATGCCGGTGTGCAACGCGGCACCATGTTAGTCGAATGCCTGTATACGCTGGAGGCCGCCCCGGTTGAAGGCCTGCAAACAGACCGCTATCTGCCTCCCACTGTCATTCGGGTATTGCTCGATGAAAAAGGCGTCGATCATCATAAAAAACTGGCGCATGAAATAATTAACGCAAGAAGCGCGCGGGTGGATATTGAAACCGCCAATAAAATTGTGCGCGTCAAACAGCCCGTTTTAAAAGCCATACTGGAACGCTGCGAAAAAACCGCCGAGCAACAGGTCGTGGTGTTGCTTGAACAGGCACATCAGCAATCCAGCGAATCCATGCAGGAGGAAGTAAACCGCCTGAAAGCGCTGAGCCAGGTCAACCCGAATGTGCGCGCATCAGAAATTGAGTTTTTTGAAAATCAGCTGGCGGCGCTGTCCAAAATACTCGATTCAGCCAGCCTGAGGCTCGATTCACTAAGGGTGATGGTTGCGACCTGATTAATTATTCGGTTCGCAAAGCATCGACCGGGTTCATATTGGCCGCCCGTCTTGCGGGTAGCACGCCGGCCAGTAAACCGACGGCTACCGCCAGTCCCTCTGCCATGATGACAAAATGCCAGGGCGTGTGAACCGGTATGGCCGGGGCCGCAAGGTGGATCAGTTCGGCGATAGACAGGGCCAGTACCAGCCCCAGCACCCCGCCCAGCGCGGACAGCAGCATCGCCTCGGCGAGAAACAGGATCAGAACCTGTCTTCGCTCGGCGCCCAGCGCGGTTAAAAGTCCGATCTCCGAGATGCGTTCTTTTACGGCAATGGTCATGATAGTCAGGATGCCAACACCGCCAACGACCAGCGATATGCCGCCCAGTGCCCCGACCGCAAAGGTCAGGATATTCAGCACTGAACTCAACACTTCCAGCATTTGTTCCTGGGTCACAATGGTGAAGTCTTCGGCACCGTGTCGCGCCATTAAGGTTCCTTTTATGATGTCACTGACCCTGTCTGCATCCAGGTTGTTTTTATAGAGCACGTCGATTTCCATCAGGCTTTCGCGGTTGAACAGTTCCATCGATTTGGCCGCCGGGATGTAAACCGCATCATCCAGGTCGAAACCCAGCATCTGGCCCTTGGATTCCATGACACCGATGACGCGAAAACGGGAGCCGCCGACGCGTACAATTTCACCCAGTGGAATCTGGTTGCCAAACAGTTCCTGCTTGACCTTGCTGCCCAGGACCACAAACGAACGCGCGGTGCGTGGATCATCATCGGGCAGGAACTGGCCGGCGGAAACGTTGATCTGCCAAACCTCCGGGACTTCATGGCCGACACCAAAAATGGCCGAGCGGCGCTGCAGGTCATTGCCCTCGATGGCGGCATTGCCCTGTATCACAGGGACAGCTGCAATGATTTGCGGTAGCCGACGTAGTGCGCCGACATCTTCCAGCGATAGTGGTCGCACGTTGCTCATTATTGCGCCAGACATGCCGTGGGTGGTCGCCTTGCCCGGTGTTATGCCGATCAGGTTAGTGCCGAACTGGCTGAATTCGGCCATTACAAATCGATGCAGGCCTTCACCGACTGAGGTCAGCAATACAACTGCGGCAATGCCGACGGCGATACCCAGTGCGGTCAGGCTGCTGCGCAGGCGTCGGGTGCGTACTGCGCTGAAGGATAAATTGAACAGGTCTTTGATAAACATGATCAATCACCTGCCCGACAATGCCTGCACGGGATCGAGATCAGCCGCGTGTCGAGCCGGCAGTAGACCAAATAATATGCCCGTGCTCAGGGCCACACCCACCGCCGCCCATAATGCCCAGTCAGGCGCCTGAAATGGAAAATCGGGGAAGTAGCGCTGCAACAACCAGTTGCCGGCCAGGCCAAAAATCAAACCAAGCATGGCACCGACCAGTGACAGGCAGGCCGATTCGGTGAGAAACAGGATGATGATCTGTTTGCGCGGTGCGCCTATTGCCTTGATCAGGCCAATTTCCGTGGTGCGTTGGGCGGCGGCGACCAGCATTACGTTCATGATCATGATGCCTGCGACCAGTAGACTGATGGCGGCGATACCGCCCAGTGCATAAGTCAGCGCCGTTAAAATACGATTAAAGGTGCTCAACAGGGCATCCTGCGATAACACGGTAATATCGTCTTCACCATCGTGCCGTGCACTGATGGTTTCAATCACGTCCTGTTTTAACCTGTCCATCACTTCCTGGCTTTGCGCTTCAACCAGGATCCGGAACACTGAATTCACGTTGAACAGTGTTTGTGCTGATGCTGCGGGCATAATCAGGACTTCGCCCATGTCCATGCCCAGCGACATGCCCTCTTCTTCCATAACGCCGATCACACGACAGCGGTATTCACTAACGCGCACCCATTTACCCAGCGGTGAAACATTGCCAAACAGTTCCTTGTATAGCGTGTAACCCAGCACACACACGGGCGAGGCACGGGTGATTTCCAGCTCCGGCAAAAATTGGCCGCGCGACAGCTTCAACTGGCGCACAGAAAACAGGCTGGCGGTTGAGCCCATGATCATGACTTCACGTTCAAGCTGCTGGTAGGATACCGGCGCTGCGCCCACCACTATCGGTGCAAGCTGTTTAACATGATGAAGGTGCTGCAGAGCGGCCACATCCTGCAGGGTCAGGTCTCGCGGCGTTTCCCCCATGATCGGCGGCATGCCGCCGGTGGTTTCAGAACGGCCGGGTAAGACTATAAGCAGGTTTGTGCCCAGTGATGAAAATTGCTGGGTCACGTATAAACGCGCACCCTCACCCAGTGAAGTCAGCAGGATCACCGAGGCGACCCCAATCGCCATCGCCAGCAACATTAAATAAGTGCGCGATCGATAGCCCTGCATGGCGTGAAAAGCGAACTGGATGACGTCATTGAAGTGCATCAGGGCTGCACCTTGCCATCCATCATGTGAACAATTCGATGCGCCCGCTCGCCGAGTTCGATATCGTGGGTGACCAGTAAAAGCGTGATGCCCTGCTGGTTGAGCTGTTCCAGGATATTAATCACATCCATGCCCGAGGCATGATCAAGGTTGCCGGTCGGCTCATCGGCAAGCAACACAACCGGCCTGGTGACAACCGCACGGGCAATCGCAACGCGTTGCCGCTGGCCGCCGGATAACTGGTCCGGCCTGTGATGCGCCCGATCGGTGAGGCTTAATGATTTCAGTGCCTGTTCGACACGATGATTGCGTTCATCGTGGTCAACACCAGCCAGCGTCAACGGCAGTGCAACATTTTCTGCCGCGGTCAACCTGGGGATCAGATGAAAAGTCTGGAAGACAAAACCAATTTTTTCGCGCCTGACCCGGGCCTGTTCCGTTTCGCTCAATTCGGTTACATCGTTGTTATCTAAAAAATAACGACCCTGATTGACTCGATCGAGTAAACCGATGGTGTTTAATAAAGTTGATTTTCCGGAACCGGATGGCCCCATAATGGAAATATATTCGCCATCTTTAATATCAAGGCAGACATCATCGAGACCATGAACCAGTTCATCGCCGACCTCAAAGGTACGATAGATGTGATCGAGTTTAATCATTTATTCTTCAGATTCATCGATAATCGCAAATGCCCCGTCCTCAACGCCTTTTCGATCGACCGTGGTGACCACCAGCTCACCCTGCTCAAGGCCGCCGGTGATTTCTGTATGGTCCCAGTTTGACAGACCCGTTTTGACATCACGCAATTCGAGCGACTGGTCATCGGAATTAAAAACGTAAACCTGTTGCTTGTCGATAATAGTTTCCGTTGGCACCCTTAAAACATTGTCGCGAGTTCTAAGAATGACTTCAGCATCAGCGCTGTAACCCGGCAGCATTTCGAGCATGTCGTCGGGGTTGTCAAAAATCACTTCGATATCAACGGTCCGCGCCTGTTTTTCACGATCCAGCACATAGTCTGCAACGCGGCGTACTTTTGCCGGGAAGCGACGGTCCTTGAAGGCATCCAGGGTAATGCGTGACTTCATCTCGGGTTTGATCTTGGGCGCATCGACTTCATCAATCGGGGCGACCACATAAAAACAGCTGCGATCAACCATATCGATAGCAGGCAAGGTGGGAATACCCGGCGGTGATGGCGTGACGTACTCACTGATTTCACCGTTCATTTCCACGATGATGCCATCGAACGGGGCTTTTAACAGGGTACGTTCGAGTAACGCTTCGGCGACGCCGACTCTTTCTTCGCTGACTATCGCAGAAGTGCGTGACGCGGTGCAGTCTGCGCGTTGTGATTTTGCGGTGGCAACAGCCTGGTCAACCAGTTCTTCTGAGATTGCCTGGGTCTTGCGTAAATCGGTTTTGCGCCTGGCATTTTTTTCTGAAATATCCGCCTGCACACAGACACTTTCTGCGCGCGCTTTGGCCGCCTTTGCCTCCGAACGCGCCAGCCCCACTTCCGCCTGCAGGTCGTCATTCCAGAGTGCGAGCAGTAAATCACCCTGCTTGACTGAATCACCTTCTTTAACAGGCAACAATGCAATTTGCCCGCCCATCGCCGGTGCCATCTGTGCGCGGCGGCAGGCCTTCACCGTGCCTGCACGGGTATTGGCTACGGTCTCCTCGATTGCGCCCATTTCCACTTTCTCAACCAGCACCTTTACCGGTTTAGGCCGAGTGGTGTATACCAGTATTATACTAATGGTCACGACGATAGTAGCGAATATGATTAGGTGTCTATTGCGTTTTATCACGGGTAGCCTGTGGTTGATTTATTTTAAAATTAAAAGATGTTTGCCCAATGTTATGTTCATAAAAAAATTGAAAAAAATAAGCGGTTAACATAATTATTTTGAATTTAGCTAACAGCCATAATATAACTGATTGTATCAGAAAAATTACTATAATCTTTGAAATGCTAAGTTGTGTTAATAATTTTAAAAAATGTACTGATTTAGTGTTGGTATGATGTTGAGGTAGTGCAGCTATTTAATATCCTATGACAAAATGACGTGATTGAGATTAGCAGGTGACAGACACATTTAGAGAATAATGTATTAATAACCCTGTCTGATTCATGTCTATAAAATATTGCTCCTGAGTTATATTAATCGTGTCGTTCAAAATCAGTTAACCTGACTCGTCTGCTCACAGGGACGTTGGCTCTTGCAGTCAGCACCCTCTGGAGGTGTGTCATGTTAAGAAGACTTTATTTCTTGTTCCCCGATGAAGACCACGCTCAAATTGCGGTTGATCAATTACTTGCCCGGAATGTTTCAAAAAATCATATACACGCCATTGCCCAGGGCGTTGAACTGAGCAAGCTGCCAGAAGCCACTGAGCGACAGAAAAATGATACCGTCTCGCGTGTTGAGCAACTTATATGGAATGCTAATTTACTGATCTTTGCTGCCGCTTTAATCATGCTGGTGGCGAGCTTAATCTCAGCAGCGTGGATGTATTCAGTGCTGAGCATAGCCGTAATGCTGACCGCATTTTTCGCAGGCAAGCATTTTATCGAACACGTACCCAATGACCATCTCACGGAATTTACCAGCGCACTCGCGCACGGAGAAATACTACTGATGGTTGATGTCCCGATTTATCGGGTTACTAGTACTACTCAGCTTATAGAACACAATCACCCTGCAACTACGCTCGATGGCTCAAGCTGGACTATTGATGCGTTTGGAATTTAGTCATGTACTATACTCAGGGAAATTTATGATGGGCAAAGGCTTTTCAAGCTTATTTATCATCATTTATTTTGCTTGAAAATAATTGTTACTCATTATCTCTGCTTTTCATTTTGTATTTGATAAATACCCCAAGCAGGCTAAGCACAGAGAGCAGTAGCAATGGCCCATAGGTTGACGGGTTCATTAGCTCGTCCAGCGAGGCGGTTGAGGTCGCATTGTAGATAACATCGGCGTAGATGTATGACTTGATGCCTATACCCAGGAAGGCAGCGGCGATGAAGTGGCTGAGTTTGACTTTGAGGATGCCGGAGCTGTAATTGACCAGCGAGTGCGGAAACGCCGGGAACACGCGCAGGGCGAACAGGGCAAAAAAATTGTCCTGTTTGTGCAGTAGTTTGTAGGCATGGGAATTTTCTATTTTTGCAATCCATTCATCGGTCAGGCGCTGTGAAAAAAAATAAGCGCCAATGCCACCAAGGGTAGCGCCTGCGGCGAGGATGAAGGTAGCCATCGCCGGTGGATATAGTGGTGCGGCAATCCAGAGGAAGAACGAACCGGCCAGTGCGAAGGTAAACAGCACCGCTTGCAGCAGGATCAATACTACCACTAACCACCATTGATCTGAATAGCCCCTGGCAATGCCGAGCATCTTTTCGGCATCGAGCAGGCCGTAGAATTCCAGCAGGATGCCTGCGGTGATTAACAGCGCGACGATAAGTAATTTTTTTGCGTAACGTTTGATCATGTGGTTTTTATAAGACTACCTTATCGTATGTTTCAGCTTTTGTAGGTGCGAATGAATTCACACCTACAGTATTATTTATTTTTACGGTTGTACCTCAACGCCTGCCAGATTGATTTAACATCAACATGCTCATGACGAATCAGGAAGGTAATTGCAATTTCTTCAATCGCAGCGTACAGGCAAAACAGGGTCGCAAGCCTTAATGGCCAGTCCAGCAGGCCGGTAAAAACTAACAGGTAAGCGACAACGGTGACAAACACGGCCAGTTTTACGCTTAGTGTGTGGTAGCTGGTGAACTGGCGGAATTTAATATAACCGATCAATGACGGCAGCGTGAAGCTAAGTACGATCAGGATAAAATAAGGCAGTTCCCGTTGCAGTATTTCCGGCCACAATAGCCAGGCACAAATCGCCATGGTGGTGTAAATAACAAAATCACCCCAGCTGTCCAGGTGGGAGCCCATTTTGGTGATCTGGTTGAGGCGGCGGGCGAGGAAGCCATCGAGCACATCAGTGAATTCGGCAAACAGGAGAACCGCGATAAACCAGTACGGCTGCTGTGTAATCGCGAAGTAGAACAGCACGGGTGCCATCAATATCCTGATTAGGCTGACCAGGTTGGGAAGATTGACGATGTGTTCTCTTTTTTCGTTCATACCATGTCCTTTTAATAGGGTTGCTGACGCACGCCCCATTTGTAGAGTACATGAGAAAGCAGCAATTCGATAATAATAAAGGCCGTTACCAGTTGTATGACGGCCGGGATATCCAGTTTAAAGGCCTGCATCATCATTAATGCGGGGAACAACGATTCGGGGACCTGGTCGAGCAATGGCGCCATGCTGCTGGCCGGCTTGCCCAGGCGGCGCTTTATAAAGCTGGAGCTGAGATCGCCCAGAACCGCGTAGACGGCAACCATCAGCCCGATCTCTGGCGCATAACCCAGCAACCACGCTGAGGCAGAGGTTGCTATAACTGCGGCCATGATGCCCCGCCATGTTTTTGAGTCACCGAACAGGCGCTGCCGGTCGGGTAGCCTGTATCCAAAATCAACCGCTGTAGTAAAAAAATCATTTAACAGCACACGGATCAATATCGGAGCGCCATTTGCGATTATAATTAACATTAGCAGCTGTAATAATTCAATGATCATTTGGTGCATTCTCAATACAACTTACAGGTAGTCTATAACCAGCCAGGGCAAGTGGTAAACAAAATAATTTCACGAAAACATGACAGACACCTCGATAAAAGTTTTAACTTACAATATCCATAAAGGATTTAGCATGGGTAATCTGCGTTTTATCCTGCATGAAATCCGGGATTCTTTGCGCCACATAGATGCCGATGTGATTTTTCTTCAGGAAATTCATGGTGAGAAAAAAATATCCAGCGGCCGCTTTGATGACTGGCCGAATAACAACCAGTTCGAATTTATCGCGGATGACGTCTGGCATCATTACGCCTACGGCAAGAATGCCATTTACAGGGCCGGCCATCATGGTAATGCTATCCTGAGCAAATACCCGTTTATCGAATGGGAAAACATCGATGTTTCAATTATGAAAAAGGCCAGCCGTAGCCTGTTGCACGGCACGGTGCAGATACCGGGGAGTGAAAAGAAAATCCATGTTATCTGCATTCACCTTGGCCTGTTTGAACGCGAAAGGGAAAAGCAACTGACAACCCTGTCCGAGCGCATCAATTCACACGTGCCCCACGATGAACCGCTGATCATTGCCGGTGATTTTAACGACTGGCGCGGTAATGCCGAACGCCACCTGCATGATGACCTCGGTGTCACAGAAGTTTTTAAACAGGCTCACGGCTCACATGCGCGCACCTTCCCTGCCTGGTTCCCCCTGCTCTCAATGGACAGAATTTATTACCGTGGCCTTAATGTTATCGAATGCAGTTATTTACACGGGCAACCATGGCAACGGCTATCAGACCATACGCCGCTGTTTTCTGAATTTGGCCTGATAGACGTCTGACAGAGGTTCAGCCGACGATATTGTGCTTGCCTACGATATGCACCGTGCTTGCCTGAGGGCCTTGTTCACCCGCGACTTCTACAAACCTGACTTTGTCTCCCTCTTCGAGGCCATCAAAATCAGTATCTACCAGGCTGTTACGATGAAAATAAATTTCCCTGCCATCGGAAGACTGGATCCTGCCGTAATCCTGGGAAGGAATCAGTTCTGAAATAATCCCGTGAGGTGGCGTCTCGTGATGCTTAACATCGCCACGCTGTTTCCTGGAAAAATCCTGCAGCTTTCGCCTTGCAGCATTAAACGCATCGCGAATAGCTACATAAACATCTTCATGGGCATGGTGGTCTTTGGGCGAACGATTAACAACAATCTCACTATTAGGCACGGTCAGGTCAATCCTGACGTGGTAAAGCATGCCTTTGTGCTGGTGCCCGTGTGGTGCTTCCACCATGACCTTGCAGGCCATGATGTGGT
Source organism: Gammaproteobacteria bacterium (assembly GCA_026196545.1). Classification (GTDB taxonomy): domain Bacteria; phylum Pseudomonadota; class Gammaproteobacteria; order SZUA-229; family SZUA-229; genus LH-M37. The sequence continues at coordinate 11,432 of JAPHSZ010000134.1, read as the reverse complement.
CATAAAACTCATCGAGTTTTTCAACTTTTTCACGAATTTTTGCTTCTATAGCATCTGATGGTGGAATATCACGAAAATTAACTTGCAAAGGCTGTTTCATTTATCATTCTCCTTACAAAATTATCAAATTTAATAATAACCCCGATCAGATAATCAATTTCATTAATCATATTAATGAATATTCAGCGGCTGTAGTTTGCTATCAGCCGAATCAATAATTAATGAAAAAACCGTCTGTAAACTAATTAAAAAATTGTGCCTATATTGTGCTATTGTTCCGTCTTTACAATAACCAAGGGTAAACAACCATGGCAAAAGCACCTTCGACGGGCAAAAAGAAAACAGCAACCAGGAAGAAAGTTGCGGGCAAAAAAAATACAACAAAGAAAACAGTTAAGAAAACAGCCAGGAAAACAGTAAAAAAATCAGCGGCGACTAAAAACCTTAGAACAGCCGAAAAGAAACGCGCAGCACTCGCTAATAAACTGAAGGCCGACCTGAAAGCGACCAAAGACACCTTGAAGGCCGTGAAGGAGTCAGCCAGGGCTGAAATTGCCGTACTGAAAGATCAGCTGAATGCCGCCATGAAACGTGAAGCCGAATTAATAAAAATCGGTGAGAAAAAAGTTCACGCTATGGTCGCCGCTGGTGAGAAGTGGGAAAAACAGCAAATGGCCAAGCTTAAAAAGTTAGGCAAGAAAAAGCCTAAATCCCGCAAAAAGAAATAATTCGTTTACGATCTGGCAGGATGCGAATCAAACAGCATCCTGCCAGAATATTGTCAGTTCCTGATAGCCGCCAACTCTGCCGGTTTAAAAATCCCCCGTTCAGTAATAATCGCCGTCACCAGTTCGGCGGGCGTGACATCAAAGGCTGGATTGAATGCTTCCGAACCGGGAGAACCAATCAGCACTCTTTCCAGTTTGCTCTCAGCATTGGGCCCTGACTGGTACAGCACTTCATCTTCATGTCTTTGCTCTATGGGTATGTCCTTGCCCGAAGCACAGTTAAAATCTATGGTTGATGTTGGCGCGGCGACATAAAACGGAATGCCGTAATATTTAGCGGCGATGGCTTTTTCTAGCGTGCCGATCTTGTTGGCGACATCACCGTTGGCGGCAATTCTGTCTGAACCGACAATCATCATATCGATTTTTCCCAGCGACATCAGGTGTGCACCGGCATTGTCCGGAATAATGACATGGGGCACATCTTCATTTTTCAGCTCCCACGCGGTCAGGCGTGCACCCTGCCCCCTGGGCCGGGTTTCATCGGCGTAAACAAAAACTTTTTTGTTGGCACGGTGCGCGACATACACCGGTGATAGCGCTGAGCCGTAATCGACAAAGGCTAGCCAGCCCGCATTGCAATGGGTTTCAATATTGAAGCCATCCTCGATTAAATCATTGCCCAGCTCACCGATTTTTTTGCAGGCCTCGGCATCCTCATCGGCAATTTTTTGCGCTTCGATAACAGCCTGCTCAGTCGAAATCTGGCCTGCCCGATAAACACGCTCGACCGCATAAAACAGGTTTTGTGCAGTGGGTCGCGTGTTCTCGATATCCTGCCGGGCCTTTTCTACATAGGCAGTATCATTACCGCTTTCGAGAAAGGCCTGCGCCATGGCATAACCTGCGGTGGCACCAATTGCCCCCGCGCCCCTGACGATCATGGTCGAAATCACCATGCAGGTTTGTTTGTAATTTTCTGCGCGGAATATTTTGAATTCAAACGGCAGCAGGTTCTGCTCAATCAGGCAGACGGTATCGCCTTCCATCCACACGGTTCGATAGTCTTTGCCTTCAACTTTCATTAGATCACCCTGTCATTGCCGCCATCGACCGGCACCTGTGAACCTGTGGTTTTTGCAAACGCCCTGCCTGCCATCGCACAGGCCATTTCTGCCACATTTTTTGAAGTCACCTCGGTGTGCAGTACATTGTTGGCCTTGTACTCTTCAACGCTGATGCCATAATTTTTAGCACGACCTTCGAGCATTTCTTCTGACCACACCGCGGTGTCAAAAACCGCGTTGGGGTGGATAGTGTTGACCCGAATATTATCCTTACCCAGCTCAAAGGCGGCGACCCGCGCCAGTTGCGTAAGCCCGGCTTTGGCCGCCGAATAGGCACTCGCCCCCGGCCCCGGTGCCGGCACGTTCTTAGATGCAATGATGATAATCGCAGGCTCGATACCGTGGCGTAAATATGGAATACCATATTTCATCAGTCGTTGATGGCTGGTCAGGTTGACATCCATGGCCAGTTGCCAGGTGTCATCATTCATGTCTTCAATGTTTTCATTGGCGGTAAAGATGCCGGCATTGGTCACCAGGATATCAAGACCACCAAAATGCCTGACCGTCTCTTCGACAGCATTTTTCAGCACAGCATCATCGGTTACATCACAGACAATTTCCAGAACTTCCTGCCGGTTGAACGTACCCCTGATTGCTGGATCAATATCGAGCGCGGCAACCGCCGCGCCTTTTTCGAGCAGCGCTTCAACGCAGGCCTTGCCGATACCACTGCCCGCCCCGGTGACCAGTGCTATTTTTCCCTGAAACTCAGGACTGGTTTTGCTTTTGTTTAGCTTGGCCTGCTCCAGCTCCCAGTACTCCATGTCGAACAAATCATTCTCGGGCAATGCCTGCCAGCCGCCCAGCTGTTCTGCCATCTGGATGGCCTGTATCGTATGACCGCTAATGTCTGAAATGATATTGGCTTCCTTCAGGCTGGTGCCGAATGAAATCAGCCCCTGATGTTTCCATACCGCCCACCGTGGTGCACGGTCGAGGCAGACCTGCTGCTGACTCGCATTTTTATCAAAGTAAGCCTGATAGGCATCCGCATAATCATTCACCTCTGTATCACCCTGGTCAATCATCAGCGGCAACTGTTTGGTGCGAATAATATGGTCAGGTGTCAACGGCCCCCGGCTTGAAATGGCATCGACATTATCCAGGCTGGCGTATGAGCAGGCCTCTGCGCCGTTATCCATTAACGCATAAACGGCCGAGCCCCTTAGTGTAGAAACTTGTTGCCTTATGACTGCAAGTGCCTGCAAATCAGGCATGGCATTATTGTCGGCATTTACTATCGAAGTGGTATTTGCTGCAATGTAATCTTCTGCACGGGAAACGATCTCAATCATTTTTTCGTAGCTGGCTTTGGCATCGTCATCAAAGCTAAACACACCATGGTTGAGCAACACCATGCCATCGTATTGTGTCCATTCGATATCCCTGGTCATTTCATAAATCTTTTTCGCCAGCACAAAACCCGGCATCACATAAGGCACGATCAGCACCCGCTCGCCATAGATTTGTTTTATTTTATCTTCGCCATTCGGGGTATTGGTAATGGTAACAACGGCATCGGCGTGGGTATGGTCAACGAATTTAAAAGGAATAATCGCGTGCAACACAGCTTCAACAGAAGGGTTAGGCGCATAAGGATTGGTCATCGCCGCCCGTTGCATCGACACCATGTCGGAATCGGTCAATGATTCCAGGCCCGCCATGTGCTGCAATATCTTTAATTTAACAGGAGCAAAACCTTCTGCCTCGATGTCACCCAGATCCCAGCCACTGCCTTTGACATAAAGAATCTCTTCATCTTGACCAAAGAGATCTTTTTCTGTGATTTTAACGGAGGTATTGCCGCCACCATGCAGCACCAGGTCTGGATCCTGACCCAACAGCCTGGAGCTGTAGACCCTGAGCTGCAAAGGATTATCTGCAATTTTGCCAACGTGGCTATCAGACCAGAGACTATTCATAATTAATAGAACTTTTTAAAAAAACATAATTTTAAAGGGATTTTTGTAGCTAATGTAAACTATTTTTTTTGTTCAGTAAAATGATTGACATTACCATCTGGATTTATATTTTTGTTATTTAAAATTTTCTCACTTTCAGATTTTCTGTAGTGCTCTCCAGAATCTAAAAAAACCACTTTGACCTGAGTCAGTAAATACCTGATATTTTACAGCGTCAGCTAAAATTTGTGTTTGATCTATTGTTACTTACTTGTATGATGAATAGAGGAGTTGTAAGTAGTATTGTTGAAGGAATTTATAGATGGAGTAAAAATATTGTTTTTTAGAACCGATCACTTGCAGCAATTACTAAATACCTTGTCATCGAAAGGTTATTGCTGTATTGGCCCGCAGATTAGGGATGGTGCCATTATTTATGATGAAATCCATTCCACCGATCAACTGCCTCAGGGTTTTAGTGACCAACAGGTACCGGGCAGTTATAGCCTAAGCCAGAACAGTTCTTTAAAATTTTTCGACTGGGCCAATGGCCCGCAGGCGATTAAGCCGCATTTATTCGCAGCGCGTGAAAAAATCTGGCAGTCCGCGCAGGATGCTGACGGAAAAATCACCTTTAATACCACAGAGCCCGAACCCCGACTGATCGCCATAATCGGCGCACGCGCCTGTGACATTGCTGCCATGAAAATTCAGGACCAGCATTTTCTGGAGCAGGAATTTGTCGATCCTTATTACAAAATCCATCGTGAAAATTTATTGCTCGTTGCTGTCAACTGCAGCCATCCTGCCGATACCTGTTTTTGCTATTCCACGGGCGATGGGCCTTTTGTCGAGGATGGTGCCGACCTTGTGCTGACTGAATTAGACCAAGGCTTTTTGATTGATGCACATACCGAACCGGGGAATAAAATACTCGAAGCGTTGACACTGGAAAATGACACCGCCGAACACCTGGAACAGGCTGCATCGATCAAGACAAATGCCTGCAAACAGAAACGCAGCCTGCCTGAATTTGATATTAAAAAGCGTTTACTCAGTGAACTTAAAAATGGTATCTGGCACGATATTGCAACAAAATGTCTGAGCTGCGGCAACTGTACTTCGGTCTGCCCCACCTGCTTCTGTCATAGCGAAGCCGACGTGCCCGAACTTGATGGAAAATCCTCAACCCATTACCGGCAATGGGACTCCTGCTTTTCTCAGGGGCACAGTTACATCCATGGCATCACCATTCGTAGTGAAACCAGCCAGCGCTATCGCCAGTGGTTGACCCACAAGTTTGCCAGCTGGCACGAACAGTATGGCCGCTCGGGTTGCGTCGGTTGTGGCCGCTGCATTACCTGGTGCCCCGTTGGTATTGATGTTACCGAATCCTTAAAAAATTTTGAGGAAAGACGCCGTGGCTGATTCAATCATTAATCATTACGAACCACACGAAGCCATCATTATCGAGCGCATCCAGGAAGGGCCAAACCTGTTCACACTGCGGCTGAAATTTACCGACCCTGAAATACAGGACGCCTACGAGTTTGAACCCGGCCAGTTCAACATGATTTATCTGTACGGTGTCGGTGAAGTGGCCATTTCAATCGTCTCTGATCCTGAAGACAGCCACATTATCGACCACACGATTCGCGTGGTGGGCAGGGTAACCAGGGGCATCACCAATCTAAAAACCGGCGATCGAATTGGCCTGCGCGGGCCTTATGGCCACGGCTGGCCTATGCAGGAATCAAAAAACAAGGATGTGGTTGTTGTCACCGGCGGCCTCGGTTGTGCGCCCGTGGTTTCGGTTATCAATTACATTGAACAACGCCGCGAACAATACGGCTGCCTGAATATTGTGCAGGGCGTAAAACACACGGCCGATTTCATCTGGAAAGAGCGCTACGACAAATGGCGTGAACTGCCGGACACAAAAGTACTACTGGCGGCGGATGTCGGTGAAGCGCTCTGGCCCTGGCACGTAGGCCCGGTCACTTCGCTTTTTGACCAGCTCATATTTGATCCTGATAATGTTTCGGTAATGATGTGCGGCCCGGAAGGCATGATGCGTGTGGTCTGTGATCACATGCTGGATAAAAAAGTACCGGCTGCACAACTATTTTTATCGATGGAAAGAAACATGCAGTGCGCTGTCGGACATTGTGGCCATTGCCAGTACGGCAGCCAGTTTATCTGCAAAGACGGGCCGGTATTCAGTTTCGATAAAATTCGCGAACTGTTTGAGACCAAAGGTTTTTGAGGAACGAACATGACTAAACCCACCGTTGCAGTTCATAAATTCAGCTCCTGCGATGGCTGCCAGCTGGCGCTGATCAATCTGGGTGAACCTCTGCTGGTATTGACTCAACTGGTCGACATCCTGCACTTCGCCGAAGCCGGCCCGCTGGATGAAGATGCCAAAGTTGATATTGCCATCATTGAAGGCAGCATATCGGCATCACACGATATTGAACGCATCAAAAAAATTCGTGACAACAGTAGCTATTTAATCACCGTTGGTGCCTGCGCAACCTCGGGTGGTATTCAGGCGCTACGCAACATGGCCGATACAAAACAATGGATTACAGGTATCTACGCCAACCCATCGGTCATTGATAGCCTCGATAACAGCTCGCCAATCAAAGATTACGTTAAAGTCGATCTGGAATTATGGGGTTGCCCAATCAACCAACGCCAGATAATAAACGCGATACGCGCATTGCTGTTCGGCGTTATGCCGGTTGAAGAACACGACAAGATTTGCATGGAGTGCAAACGCCATCAATCAGTCTGCGTCATGGTCACGAAAGGCGAACCCTGCATGGGGCCGGTTACGCGCACCGGCTGTGGCGCACTCTGCCCCAGCGTGGGCCGGGATTGCTTTGGCTGCTATGGCCCGGCAGAAAACCCGAACACACAGGCCATGGCTAATAGACTGGAAGGGCTGGGCCTGGTCGGTGACGAAGTCGCCCGGCGTTTCCTGTTTATCAACAGCGGTGCCGAGGCTTTTCATCAGCAGGGCTCACGCACTAAGGAGACGGATTAAATGCCAACCGATACGATTAAAATCAATGTCCCCATCCTGACGCGTGTCGAAGGTGAAGGCGCACTCGACCTGACCATTGAAGATCAGAAAATCACCAAGCTTGATTTACGCATTTATGAGCCACCGCGTTACTTTGAAAAATTTCTTGAAGGCCGCAACTATTACGACGTGCCCGATACCGTCGCTCGTATCTGTGGCATCTGCCCCGTCGCTTATCAGATGAGTGCTTCACACGCGATCGAATCAATCTTTGATGTCGAGATCACACCGTGGATTCGCGCCATGCGCCGTTTATTTTATTGTGGCGAATGGTTGCAGAGCCATGCCCTGCATATACATTTATTGGCCGCGCCCGATTTTCTCGGCTTCAACAGTGCGATTGAAATGTCCGCTAAATACGGTGACGAAGTTCGACGTGGTTTAAAACTACAGGCACTGGGCAATGATCTTATTACCCTGTTTGGCGCCCGTTCTGTTCACCCTGTCGGTGCGAAGGTCGGCGGCTTTAGCAAAGCCCCGGAACAAAAGAAAGTTGACGCCCTGTTAAAGCGGGTCACTGAGGCCAAACAGGATGCCGTCGATCTAATCCACTGGCTGGATATGCTTGAGCTGCCCGACGATGACCAGGATTTTGTCTGTGTTGCCCTGCACCATGATGAAGAATACCCGTTCAACGAAGGCCGCATAATCAGCGACCATGGCCTTGATATCCCCATCAGCAAATTCGAAAAACACTTTGAAGAGATGCACGTCGATCACAGCACCGCCCTGCACTGCCTGTTAGATGGCCAACCCTATCTGCTTGGGCCGCTGGCACGGGTCAATCTAAATGCCGATCAGTTGCCCGATGACACCAGGGCCATCATGCACGGTCTTAAATCACACTTCCCTTCAAAGAACATGTTCCACAGCATCATCGCACGTGCAATTGAAATCCACTTCGCCCTGGTCGAAGCCGAGGCACTACTGATAAATTACGAATATACCGACGAGCCCTGCATGTCATTCAGCCCCAGGAAAGGCACCGGCTACGGCTGCACCGAAGCCCCGCGAGGCTTACTCTGGCACCGTTACGACATGGACAAACACGGCTGCGTTAAAAAAGCCGTCATCGTACCACCCACCAGCCAGAACCAGTCGCGCATCGAACAGGATCTGCAAAACTCGCTGATCAGGTTTGGCCTGGATAATGACAAAAAAGATTTACAACTGCACGCAGAAAAAGTAATTCGCAACTACGACCCCTGCATTTCCTGTGCAACCCATTTTCTTAATCTTAATTTAGTTCGTGATGGTGTAATTGAAAATACTGATGCAGCAATGTCTTTCAAAAATCCTGATTTAAGCAAAACTGCTATCATCGGCATAGGCTCACCCAATGAGGGTGATGAGCTCGGCTGGCAGGTGATAGACAAATTAAAAAGTGATAAACATATAAATAAGTTAAAACAGAAAGGCCTGAGTTTGTTGAAGCTTGATCGACCCGGAATTTCACTGGCTGAAAGCATCAAACACTACGATCATGTGCTTATCGTTGATGCAATTAAAAATGGAACAACAGATAAATCTTTTGTATGCATTGACGGTAATCAGTTAGGCGCGGCATCAAGCCAGCTTTCAAGCCATGAAACAGGTGTGATTGAATCAATTGCATTGCTTAGATCTCTGGACTCAATGCCAAAGCGACTTATAGTAGTTGGAGTATCTGATTCCAGGGAAGAAATAATTAAAAAGATAACAGGTATATTTTGATTGCATTCAAAATTTAGTTCTATCGCACTAAATGCCTTCGCCCACTTTTACGATCTTGATTTCACGTTGCGGGAAAGGAATTTCAATTTGATTTTCCCTGAGTGCATCCCAGATCATGAGTAGAAGGTCGCCGCCAACCCGGTGCTCGCCATCGTCTATCCCTTCCATCCAGAACTCAATGAGAATATTAACGCCTGAATCACCAAAGCCGCTAATCTCAGCATCAGGAATTTCTTCTATTGGCAATTCCGGGCCACTGAGAACTTTTGGATGACTGGCTACAACTTTCCTGAGCAAGTCAAATAGATAATGCAGGTCAGTACTGTAGGCAACTTGCAGCTCAATTGAATATCGCTGTTTTTTATTCTTGTGTGTCCAGTTGATAAAACTGGTGGTAATAAATTGCTCATTGGGCACCATGATGTCCTTACCATCATAGGTTTCCAGTGTTGTCGAGCGCATGTTCAATTCACGAATAGTACCTTTCTGACCGTCGGCAAGTTCAATGAAATCACCCACGGAGAGTGAACGGTCAAGCAGAAGGATAATGCCTGAGATGAAGTTAGAAGCGATTGATTGCAGGCCAAAACCAAGACCAACACCGAGCGCACCGCCGAATACGGCTAGCGTAGTAATATTAATACCCATCGCCTGTAACAGAAGAATAAAGATAACTACATACAGCGACACCTGAAAAAGCTTGGCAAAGACCTCACGAGTACCGACATCAAGATTCTTCTGCTGTCGGATGGCCTTCAGGCCAATTGCATTAGAAATTCGTCCGAGCCAGAACAGAATTGAACCAAACACGATGACTCTAGCAACTCCGTATGCTGATATTTTTATATTACCCATTTCAACATAAATAGACTCAAGATAAATAATTACATTATCAAGCCAACCAAAGATCTGTAGCAGTGCAATTGGTATCGCAATCCATTTAAAAACGGCTTTTATAAAAAGATTAGAAACAAAGCGAGTGATGATTGAATAAATCATCACTACGACAGCAAGCCCCTGAGCCAGCCGAACCAGCCATGACTGCCTGATAAAATGATCGCTGAAATCGACGGCCATAACCATAAAGAGAATAATGAACAGAGGAAATAGCAGATTTCGTATTTGATAAATAGAATCACGCAACCAGAATAAAGGCGCTTTTTTTACAGGTGGCTTTAGCAGGGGTGAATGCCTGTCAAGCATGCGAAAGAATGCATAGGCCATAATAATGGCAAAGACAATAATGCTGATTTGTGAGTAAAACTCCGGGCTGCTCAGTATATCAACAAATTCTGCCGTGAGTTGTTTCATCTTTTCTTGAATTAAATTAGTATCCATAACGGATTACCCTGAAACCATAAAGTAGATACATGTGTACAATTTTTAGTCCTCTACACTTTCATATCCTACTACCACAGTTCTTGCACGTTGATGTGAAAATACACCAGCCGGCACTTCCATTGATTCTGTCTTCACTTTCTTCAGGGTATGTGCATCGTAGATCACCAGCCGGTCACCATCATAACCGGCAATTCGATCACCACCTACTCCGGCACTGACATAGATATAATCACCGCTAGCCGTGTATTCTGGAAAGTGTGAATGACCAAGAGAGCCTACGACTGTAATAGTTTTTGAAACTTCTAAAGTTTGTTTGTCTATGAACTGAATCTTGCTCGCACTTGGATCTGTGCCTACGATATCAACCACAATATAAGGCGCATTGGGATGAGCGGCTGGTGATTCAGTGGGACCAAGTACAGGAATGCGTTTGACCACTTCAAAGCTTTCCATATCAAACACTGTTACTTCGTACGACTTGCAGGGTTTTGAGCCAATATTAGTACCGATACCCAGCAGTCGACCTTTTGATTTCACCACCGCACCTGAACCAAGGTGTGGCTGACAACCAGCCGGTATTTTTTTAACTATACGTTTTTTGGCGAGATCGATAACGGTGTTTATATTATCCTCGTAGGAGGAAACTACTACATGACGACCATCTGGTGTGAGAAATGCGTCATGCAGATGCCGACCCACTTCAGTTATTTTGGTGACGGGCATTTCAGGTTTATTCAAATCTAAAACCCATACCTGCCCAGCCTGTTCGAGTGCAATCACAAAATAATCTGCAAATGGCGTACTGGTGATCATACCTGAGTCAGATTCAACCATCTTACCGTCAGGATTGGTGCCATGCAGCTCTATCAGCTTGAGTGGCTCCAGAGTCGAGGCATCCATAATCACCACTGTATTTGGTATATAGGATCCAGCAGCCAGGTATCGTCCATCGCGTGATACCGCCAGTGAGGTGCCATTCAATCCTGCACGTATCTTGCGAACAATCTTTAATGAGTAAAGATCAATCTTCATGATGTAGCCAAGATCATCCCGAACATAAGCCCAACGCTCTTGCCTGGGATGAAAGTCCATCAGGTGCGGGGCAAACTCGGTAGACACCTCACCAACTTTTTTGTTGGTTTTGCCGTTGTAGAATACGACCTTGGCTTCATCACCGGCAGCAAAACGTCCCCGTGCCATTATGACCATTAGATCATCAACACTTTCAATCTTATAAGCTGGTTTGGTTGGCAAAGTAGATTCATCAGCAACCAGCACTTCCAGTGAGTTCCGTATGTCACTCAACTGCCATGACACAGCCTGTTTCGGACGTTTTGCGATAAGCGAAACCAGTAAATTTATTTTCTTTGTCGAAAATTTTCCGGGCCAGGTAGGGTGTTGCGGCATCAAAGTTACGGCTCCTCCTTCGATGATCTTGGCACCAATCTGCGCTTCAGTAAGTTTGGTTGCATCACTGTTTAACGCCGGCACTATATATCCACCGCGATCCACCCCATGACACACCGCG
>JAPHSZ010000198.1 GCA_026196545.1 Gammaproteobacteria bacterium | reverse complement strand
CTGGTTCAGTGGCAGGGCTTTGGTCATGGGCTGCCTGTAGTCCGTCGCCCCCATACCTATGCCGACAAAAGCATCGATATCACGAAATCGCCCGGCATCAACCCAGGCCATTACCATGTGCACACTACAGCTGTGCGCAATCAGCACAATTTTTTTGTAGCCCTCAGCCTTCAGGTAATCGATACCCGCTTCAATACGCGGAAAGGCTTCTGGAAATATCGGCACATAATCATAGTATTTGGCCTGTTTATCCAGCACCGGCATCTGCATCGACAGCGTATCCCAGCCTTTCTCGGTCAGGCCTATGCGCAAAGGTTTGACTACATTCTCCCAATCGGGATGATAACCTCGGCCATGCAGAACTATCGCCACGCCTTTACTCTCTTCAGCCTCCGTTTCCATGAAGATATTCATGAATTCATGGCCTTCACTTTCCAGGTAAATCACATCGCCATCAAAAACCAGTTCCTCGGTCTGTTCTGCCAGTTGTTTTTCACGCACAAGGTCAGAAGCCTGCGCAATCTGTGCAGTTAATAAACCCGCCAGTAAGATGATAATGTTAAATTGCATAGCTAACCCTATTAATTATTAAATAATCAACAATATAATCTAAAAAGATTGTCTAATACAGCCTGTTTTTTTTCTCAATGCACGGTATGATTGTGCAATAGATTGTAACAGGGTCGGTTATCATGGCTGAAAATAATCGTAGATACGCAAGACACGATATTCAAATCGATGTCAGTCTCGCACTTGCAGAAAATGAACCGCAAACCATGCGAACGCGTGACGTCTCAGAGGGCGGCATGTTTCTTATTACCAACGCGCCTTCAGATTTTCCTCTGGGTGAAATGGTGCATATTCAATACAACAACCCCCTGGATAATAACGCGGAAACCGAAGTCGATGCGATCATTGTTCGCCTGTCCATCGATGGTGTCGGTGTCGCCTTTATTGCAATGGATGCTTTTTAGCTAACTACTCAATATTCTGGATCTGCTTAATGAGTAGAAACAGTATTTAATTACAAATCAGTAAGTTATACATGCTTTGGCACTACCTTAATCAAATCTGCCACCACTTCTGCCACCATTTCTCCTACTCTATAAGCAAAACATCGCGTTTGTATCCAAATTTAGACTTCACTTAACCTCCATCCTGTCATTTTTGAAAAGGGATATTCCATCTCCCCCTCACGGTTCCAAGGGCTGGCCTTTGGCAAGATGCAAGTGAGTCCGTCTTCATCAAATTTTGAAGATTGGGTGAAGACACGGACAGATGCAGGCTGTTCGCTACGAACTTGCTTGCTACCAGAAATATCTCTAGCGCTAACTTTGAATATAGGGGCGATACAATACCCTTCCATAGTAGAGCCTTGAGAAAAGACTCCCATAGATCTTCACATTAGCTTCCTAGAAATTCATATTGAGCGTATAACTAAATAGAGCCAATACAGAAACAACGATATATCATTATTTTATTGACAATTAATTGGTAAGGATTTTATACCACTTATGTTAAAGCCAATTATCATAAGTGCTTAGTTGGAACTGAGTTAGATCATGGATTTCAATAACATACTAAATCACATAATAAATGGCACGCCCATCTTCAATCTTTGGTCGCCCTGACTCACCTGGCCTGGTTTGTCGCCGTGTCATTTGTTCAATCTTATCTTTGAAATCTTCTCGACCTAGGACTAACTCCTGATTAAGCACTTCTCGAATGGCATGCAAATCTTCTTGATCCAGATCTTTATTAAATAATTCTCGATAAGCGTGCTGCCTTTGCTCTACACTATTAGCTAATCTTTTATAAACTGGGTGTGATTCAATCATCAAGTTGTTTTTGAAACCAGCATTAGAATGATAACTTGACCAACGGTAGTCGCCGGGGTGTTTCACCATACCCGCTCTGACAGGGTTCATTTCTATATAACGCATACAGGTTAGTAAGTATGCCTCACTATCAACCAGACTGGCCTTGTAACGTCCCTCCCATAATGAACCGGTACGTTTATAAGTGCGATTAATGTAACGTACATATTTGCGGCCAGTATCTTGCATCATATGAGTTATACCGTGTGCATGTCCTGGAGTAACCAGCAGATGAACATGATTGGTCATAAGTATGTAAGCATGAATTGCAACACTATTACTTTTCGCAGCATCATGCAGGTTTTCCAAATAACGGCGATTATCGTCTTCTGAATAGAAACAGGGTTCCCGGTTATGACCTCGTTGAATAACGTGCTGCGGTATACCGGGTAATATAAAACGAGGTTTCCTTGCCATGCACTAACTCCCTGTGACATTTTGATCTTTTACTTCAGATAAAAAATATGATTTTAGTGTATCAGGTTTCGTATATTAGAGAAAACTGTGATCTGACCCCGGTTTTTCGTTTTGCTGATGACGTTGCCAGCAATGTCGTAAGCCCAGCTTAATGACTTGCCGGTGCGGCTGTCGGTTTTGCTGGTCATTAGATGACGGTTATTGTAGGTGTTAATCAAGTGTTTTCATTCCTTTATCTGCCTAGCATATTACTTTCGTGTTGTTAGTTTTTCTTGTTGACGACTATTTTGTTTATTTAAATAGTTACGTCCCTTTTAACCTGTTGATCAGTGGTGGCGGGGCCCGAACAAAAGATACCAAAGTAATAAGTTCAGCTTCAGATAAACTTTTAATATTTTTTCCAAAAAATTTAAGTGATGCTTCTGAAATACCTTTTCCACACCCATAAAGGGAGCAATCGATCCATAAATAAAAAATTTCTCTATTAGTAAAATACAAATAGCTTGAGAAATACCATAGAAAATTATTAAGATGCCAAGAAATATTTCCTTCTTTAGTAGCATCATAACTTAACGATCTATATGCTTGCCGCATAGCATATTTCCTAATATCATTGTCAGTTTCATTTGCATGAACAATAAGATAAAGCTTTTCTGAGACATCAGGAACACTACGACTTACGATCTCCGAAATTTCATTTAGTTTAGATAAAAAGGGGTGAAACGAAACCAAATACCAAACACTAATACTAATTATAGGCATTAGTACCATAAGAGAAAATAAGTATTTACGTCTATACATATTTTATATGCTCATTTTGAATATACACTCTGCATCATATTGGTATTAATTCTATTTGGATAAATAACAAATCCACCTGAAGCTGAACCACCCAGAAAACTAATATCTATGCCAGTGGACGTGGAAGGCTGCTGCAAATTAATCAGTCCTTGTTCTAAACCTCCTGGTGTGCTTGGAGAACCTAAATTTTGAAAGGGACCAATTCCAGTAATTGCATCAACACATGACACAGCACACATTAATGGTGTACCAGTAAATGCTGGTGATGACGCTTCTCCAGTTATTCGGTCAACAATTGCTGTTTCATTTGCCGGTGATGTTTGAAAAGTATATGTTTGAACAGTACTCCCAAGGCTTTCCTGATAACTTATGTATGATGGTAAATTGGCCGATTCCCCAGAAAAGAAATCACCACTGCCTCTTACATCACCTATAGGACTGTAACTTCCAGCGGGGTCAAAAAGAATTTGTCCTCCTTGCTCAGCACTGTTATCAGTAAAAACAGCAGCATGTGACCCAACATCAATCAAGCCAAAGAACATTGAATCATGCGTAATAACTATAGTGGTATCCAGCCCCATCGGATCATTAAACCTCAACGGATTATTCCCCACATAAGCATAAAAGTTTATACCCGCCTTAAACCCCAACGGATCCTCACTCAAGAACCTACCCGCCATCGGATCATAATACCGCGCCCGATAATAATACAAATCACCACTATCCCGCTCACGCCCAGTATATCTAAGCGCATTGTCATCACTACCCGTCGTACTCAAATCTCGACCAAACGGTGAATACTGATTTGTTTGCGTAGCAACACCCGTATGATCCGTAGTCGCAATAACACTATTCACCTGATCATGATGATAACTTTGATTAATCAAATTGCCATTGGCATCTTTTTCAAAACCATTAATAATTTCATCAACCACCACACCTCTCAAATAACTGGCTTTAAGCTGGTCGTTTTCATCATAAGTTGCTTCGAGGTGCTCACCTTCGAGCAAATAGTTGTTAGTTGCTGTGGGCGTAGTTTTGTTGATGCGATAGGCATTGGGATCGTAGCTGAAACTGCTGCTGTCGATCTGGCTAATCAGGTGTCGCTGGTCATAAACGTAGCTTTCAATGATGTTGCCACCGCTATTGCGTTTGGCGATGCGGCTACCGTTGTCGTCATAATCGTAACTATTGACGATAGTGCCGATGGCTGAGTCCAGACGAATGTCGTCCAGTCGGTTACCATTATTGTTGTAGTTATAGTAATAAGTAAGACCTTCAACCGTTGCAGCGAGCCTGTTACCAACATCATCATAGCTATAACTAACATCATTAGCACTGATACTCGAATCGGCACTCAACAATCGATACACCGGGTCGTAGCTGTAGTTAATGGTTTCACTGGCGGTAGTCACGCTGGTGATGTTACCAATATCATCATGGCCATAAGTTCTGTCATCAATAATAGTGCCATCGGCACTACGCTGGGTCATTTTGACCAGCAGGCCATCTTTGTCGTAGTTATAGAGCGTGCTGACTCCATTACTCAGGATACGGCTGAGCAAACGCCCTGCACCATCGTACTGGTAGCTGGCCTGTAGATAAGCTGGGTTTGCCATG
>JAPHSZ010000237.1 GCA_026196545.1 Gammaproteobacteria bacterium | reverse complement strand
CCCTCAATCGGGCAATCCCTGCCCAGAATAACCGCCGCTGCCACCACGTTGCCAACTAATGGGCCTCGACCCGCCTCATCGACACCAGCCAGTAAGCCACTGATTTTGGGAAGTTCATCCTGCATTGTTACGGTTCTTCCGGTAGAATTCCCAGCCATTCAATAACCCCATTTTGATAATTATTAATTTGAAACATGAGCAGTCCTAAAACAGTCTTTATTGTTGCTGGTGAAGCCTCAGGCGACCTGCACGCGGCCAATCTCTGCAAGGAGTTGCTGCGCATGGATGATAGCATCCAGCTGCAGGGCATGGGTGGCAAAAATATGCGCGAGGCCGGGGTCGATGTTTTATTTGATGCCTCAAAGCTGGCGGTGGTCGGTATTGTCGAAGTGCTGTTCAAGTATCGCATGATCAAGGGCGTGCTCAACCAGATTCAGGCACACATCAAGCAGTCACCGCCCGATTTGCTGATTCTGGTGGATTATCAGGAATTCAACCAGAAGCTGGCAGCCTACGCCAAACAGCTAGGCATCAAGGTGCTGTTTTATATCGGCCCACAGGTCTGGGCGTGGCGGCCCAAACGGGTTTATAAAATGGCGCGCATCGTGGATCAGATGGCGGTGATTTTTCCATTTGAAGTTGATCTGTACAAAGAAGCCAATGTACCGGTTGAATTTACCGGCCACCCGCTGGTCGATGAGGTTATCCCCGACAAAACGGCTCAGCAGGCGCGCGCTGCTTTATCACTGGATGAAAAAACCACGGTGGGCCTGTTCCCCGGCAGCCGCATGGGCGAGATCGAACGGCTATTACCAATCATGCTGGAAACAGCAAGGCTTCTGAAAAACAAATACCCGGAATTACAGTTTGTGTTGCCGCTGGCCAGCACCGTGCAGCATCAGGACCTGGCCAAATACGGCAAGGATCTGGCCGCGTTAAAAGTCAGTCTCATCGAAAATAATACGCATGATGTTATCCAGGCCTGTGACAGTATTATCGTCGCCTCGGGCACAGCCACCCTGGAAATCGGCCTGATGGGCACCCCAATGTTGATCACCCATAAACTGGCATGGCTTTCCTATTTCATACTCAGCCGTCTGGTAAATATCTCTCACATCGGTCTAGTGAACATTGTGCCGGGCAAAGAAATCGTCAGGGAATTTATCCAGCATGAAGCCACGCCCGACAATCTTGCCAATGAAACCCTGCGTATTCTTGAAGATAAAAACTACAACAGAACCATGCGCACTGAACTGTCAAAACTGCGTGAATTGCTCGGCGCAGGTGGCGGCTCTAAAAACATCGCAAAGCTTGCCCACTCAATGATCAAATAAAATATCAATAAAAAGAGATAGCCAATTGAACACACTAATTAAATACAGCCTGATTATTTCATTGATGATATTTAACGTCGGCTGCACCACACTCGAAGGCCCTGAGAACCCAGACGACCCTTTCGAAAGCTTTAACCGCTCAATGTATTCCTTCAATGAAAAGCTGGATGAATACGTCATGAAACCTGTTGCTGAAGGCTATCAGGCGATCACACCCGACGCTGTCGATACCGGAGTTACAAATTTCTTCGGTAATCTGGGCGACGTGTTAACTTTAATCAATGACCTGTTACAGTTAAAAATTGACGATGCCATTGCCACCAGTGCGCGCATCGCTTTTAACAGCACCATCGGCCTGTTTGGCATCATGGATGTCGCCACCGACTTCGGCCTGCCCAAACACGAGGAAGATTTTGGCCAGACCCTGGGCGCATGGGGCGTTGAAAGCGGCCCTTATCTAGTACTGCCATTCTTTGGCCCAAGCAACATTCGTGATACCGCAGGCTTTGTTGCTGACAACACAGAGCTTGATTATATTTATGACGACATGAGTCAGAGCGATGCATACAGCCTGCTGGCATTAAAATACATCGACAAACGCGCCGACCTGTTAAAGGCAAAAGACATTGTCGACGAAACCGCACCTGACCCCTACGCCTTCATTCGCGATGCCTGGATGCAGCGCAGAAAAAATAAAGTTTATGACGGCAACCCACCAGAAGAAGACGAAGACGACCTGTTCGAAGAAGACCTGTTTACCGATGACATTGTTCGCTAATAAAAATAATAATCACAGTATTTTTCGATTTACTGTAATACTGATGATTGCTTTTGCTTTTTCCCGACAGGCACAGGCGAACAATGAAACCGTTATTGAAATAAGCAAATCCAGCCGCAGTGAAACCCTGGGCGATATTTACAGTTTTGGCCTGCACTCCTCGCTGACTGATAATTCAGGTGCAAGCATTTATGCGGGCATACAGTTCATGACGTTTGATAACAACGATATCAATAGCATTGATTCAACCCTGAAAATATTTTTCGGGCAATCGTTTGGAAAAACTGTTGCACCTTTTTATGAAATTGGCACAGACCTTTATGGCTTTCTTACCCTGCTGGATAATGACAGGCAAACAGACACATGCACCGAAGAGCATCAGTGTGCCATCGATTTTTTCTTCAAAATTGGCTTAAAAATAAACCTGGGTGACAACCTGATCCTGGGTATCTTCCATGAAAACATCGACTTTGGCGCCTTCCACACCAGCCTGTCTGGCGAACACCGCTATGTGGGCAGCAGCCTGGGAATAAAATTTTAGCGATCTACTGCTTTCAATTTAAGAAAAAAAGCGTAACAAAAAACCAGCAGGCAGAGCACAATAAAATACTGGCCGTATAAAGCATTGATCGACAGCATTCTGGTCAATGGTAATTCATAAAAAACTGAACCCTGCTGCCTTGACCCAATTGATGACAGCATATTGCCCGCTGCATCAAATATGGCCGTGATGCCGGTATTAGACACACGCACAAGAGGCCGCCGGTTTTCTATCGCCCGCAGCCGCGTCATCACCATGTGCTGTGGCTTTGCCGCTTCCCCGAACCAGGCATCATTGGCAACGTTGACAAACACATCCGCATTCATTGCAGCCTGGGCGCGTGCATGGCGGGGAAAAATAGATTCATAGCAAATCAGCGGTGCCAGATTCAAGCCTCGCCACGGCATCACAGCAACGCCACTTCCGGCTTGGACACTCGAAAAACCATCACTCAGACTGAAGCCTGCCAGTGACGCTGGTAAATATTCCTTAAGTGGCATGTATTCGCCAAACGGGACACGATGGAATTTGTCATATTGACTGACAACCCCCTGGTCCGGGTTAATCATCAGCATGCTATTGAAAAACTCTTTGTTCCGGCCTTCTTCCCGATAGGTATCCGCACCAATTAACAGGTCAGCCTTCTTTATTGCTGCAAGATTTTTTAACTGCTGCAAAGCAGGCTTATTGTCCTGAAGCATAAAAGGCAATGATGATTCAGGCCATACTATCAGCTCAACCTCGTCAGGCAACATCTGGGAGATGTCTTTATAAGTATCCAGCACTTTATTATTAGCGCCCTTTTGCCACTTTTCGTTCTGAGCAATATTTCCCTGAACCGCTGCAACATTCAACCTTGATGATGATTCAGTCTTCTGTGACAAATTATCAATTTTGTATTCACCATAAACCCACACAAAAGTAAAAACTGATGCCATTAAAAAAAATACCATGGAACCTCGGCGCGGCAAATCAGCAGATGTGACATATATTAAAGCAAGCGATGTAGAGAAAAACACAAACAGAAAACTCAAAAGATAAACACTGGCAATATCAGATATTTGCAACAGGGTTTCATAGGGATAAAAACTGTAGCCGATCAAATTCCATGCAAACGGGAACATGTTGGAGCGCAACCACTCGGTTAACACCCATAGAGCAGGAACTAATAATAAAGATGACCAGTCAAGCTTATTAGATAATTTAGAAAGCACATAGGCAAACAGTGCTGGGTAAAGGGCCACTTCCGCGCACACGGCAAAAAATATGGCATAAGCTGTAGCGACTGGTATCTGGCCAAATTCCGTCATACTCGGCATCAGCCAGTGAAAAGCAAAAAAGAACTGACCTAACCCATAAAGCAGGCCGTACAGAAAAGCACGTGAAGGCCTGTTAAATACCAGTAAAATAAAAACACTGAATGCCGGAACAGCCGCCAGCACGTAAGTGTATGGAGCAAAGGCAAATGAGCTGATCACCCCCAGTGCAAACGCGAGAACCAGATCCAGATAACTACTGCTGTGCAACCCGCGCATAATATTCCCTGAAATGTTTGTACACGATCAAATGCAGCAGCACCTGATCAATACGTCTGGGATTAATCATCATTGAGGCTGCACACATTGATAAAAATAGAAATGGTCTGCGCAGATCAAAGCTCAATAAATAATAACGTAATGTTTTAGCAATAATATTTTTCTCTTTCGCAGTCAATGCTCGCGGCGAAACATGGATTTCAGATTTACACTGCCTGAGCACACCCAGCAGCCTCTTTGCAAACGCCAGATAGCCATAAGCCCTGGTGATCAATTTCTGATAACCTTTGACCAGCTCATCCTCTGTCATGCCGTCACTGAATTGCATAACGATATTGCTATTGATCTGGCCCTGATAGCCACCCCGGATTCCGCCAATCTCATGGCTTTTGACCCTGCCATCATCATCCAGTCTTGAATACAAAGGCGTATTGGGTATTGCCTGCAAAATGCCGATCATGGCAATGGGGATTGATGACGACTGTATCAGCGCCATCTGGTCGGTAAAGATTTCCCTGTCATCCGAGTCCAGTCCGACGATTAATCCTGCCCAGACAATAATACCGTAAGAATGAATTTTTCTTACCGCCGCTGCCAGAGAAGTTTCCAGGTTTTTAGATTTTTTATTGAAACCGGCAATATTCCGTCGCGGTGTTTCAAGGCCAATAAAAACACGTTTAAAATTAGCCCTGTTCATTAAAGCAAGAAGCTCGTCATCTTTGCTAAAGTTGATGCTGATCTGACAGGTAAAATAAATCGCATAATCGACGGACTTTGCAAATTCAGCCAGCGATTCCAGTAACTCAATCGCTCGGCGACGTTGACCGATAAAATGATCATCGATAAAAAAGATTGAATCTGCACCCTGTGAATACAGCTCATTAACCTCAGCCATCACCTGATTGATAGACTTCATGCGTGACTTCTTGCCAAGGCGAATCGGTATCTCACAAAACTCACAGCTATAAGGACAGCCGCGCGAAGTCTCGACAATCGCACTGGAGTATTTATTCAGGTCCAGTGCCGTGTAACGTGGCAAAGGCGAGTCATTCATATCAACATAGTCCTGTTGATGATAAATCGTCTGATGCCCACCCTGGACATAATCACCAAGAAATTGTGGCCAGGTATATTCCGCTTCGCCCTGAAACACTACATCAAACTGCTTTAAAAATTCCTGGCGATTATTTAAATCAACAATGGGCCCTCCAAGCACAACGATCAGGCCTCGCTGTTTAAACCTGTTAGCAATTTCAATAGCACGCTCTTTTTGGGTGATGTAGGCAGTGACTGCAATAATGTCTGCGTCAACATCAAAATCGATTGGCTGAACATTTTCATCACAAATTTCAATACTGTGTTGTTCGGGGGTCAGTGCAGCGAGCGTAGGCAATGCCAGTGAATAATGCGGATACTCACTACCATCAAGATCACGACAGAAATTGAAGTCCCAGAAGGACAGCGGATACTCAGGATTGATCAGATATATTTTCATTCCTGTTTGCATCCTGGTTCGATATTATCGAATCTGCAAGATTAAAATAAAAAGTTCGCAAATGTTTATAGATTATAAGATTAAACAACAATTCTTCCAGGTTGTTAACCTTGCCACTGAAAAAAGCACCAAACATCCTGAAAAACATCCGTTTGCACTGACGGTCTGTTTTAAACAAATAATAAGCAAGCGTGCGTCCCACTATTGCAATATTCGTTTTGCTCAATGCCGGCCATACCTTGCTGGTCGGAACATTTACCCTGGCCTCAGCATCAAGAATTCGCTGTGCAAAAGCATCCGGTGCGTACAATCTTTTGATCGTTCTGGCAAACAGAAAATCACGGTCGTGTTCAGCCATTGAATCAGGCATTATATTGGAAGCGGCGATGTTTTTACCGTCACCCAGACCTGAAGCACCCATGATTTGCGGCAGTTCAATTAAACGCCCTTCTTCAATCACTCGGTCGTACAATGGCGTATCCGGCATCGCCTGAAGCAGCCCCATCTGCACGGGCGTTATCCCCGACTCCATAATAAACTGGTACTGTTTTTCGTAGCTCTGCTCACTATCACCATCAAGACCAAACAGAATCCCCGCCCAAACTGTAATCCCATAAGACTGTATGGTCTTAATCGAATGCAAAATATCCTGTTCAACATTATGTTTTTTGTTGATGTTAATCAGTTGGTCACTGTCACTGGTTTCTATCCCAATGAACAACCTCAGGAATGAGGCCTCATGGAACAGGCGAAGCAATTCTTCGTCTTTTGCTACGTTCAGGGAAACCTGCGTGTAAAAATACATCTTTGCCGGCAGTGATGGCAAAAATTCTGCAATTGCACGCAACAAATCTTTGGCGAACTTACGGTTACCGGCAAAATGATCATCAACGATAAAGATCGAATCATAACCCGCCTCTGATAATAGACGAATTTCTTCAAGCGCATTTTCTATCGACTTGGAGCGAGGAAAACCACCGTTCTTGGTTGGCACATCGCAGTACTCGCAACGATAAGGACAACCACGGGTAATCTGCACACAGCCAGCCGAATAACGCTCGGTCTTGATTAAATCAAACCTGGGAATGGGAGAATCCATAACATCGACCCAGTCTTTTTGCTCATAGAAATCAGCATGCTTTGCTTTACGATATTCCTCTATAAACCTGGGCCAGGTGTATTCAGCTTCACCCTTAAAAACCACATCCATAATGGCTCGGCATTCTTCCGGGAGATCATCGACCAGCGCACCACCCACAGCCACTAGCTTACCTTCTGTACGGAATCGTTTTGCTAACTCAAAGGTCCGTTCTTTCTGGCAAAGAATGGCGGTAAAACCAACGATATCAGCATCCAGGCCATCAGGGATAGCCTCAACATTTTCGTCGATGATCCTGATATCAACATCATCCGGAGTCAATGCAGCAATAGTCGCCAGGGGCAATGGGATATGCGAGAAATCACAGCCAACCAGATCCGTGCAATAAGCAAAATTCATTGCATGAGCTTCAATTTTTGTAGATATAAGTACCAGCTTCACCGACATTCCTTATTAAACTCAGGAGCAAATCACATGATCAAAAAATGCCGGTAATACTTCCATCGTTAGCACGCCACTATTCAAACTCATTATTAAAACAAACCATAAAAAAGAGCCCCGAGATGGGGCTCCCCTTATCCAGCACTGGAGCAGAATCAGTTAGTAAGGATATCTTCGGTCATTGCATTTACAATGCGTCTGACACCTTGCTGCAACCGTTTATCAGTAACATTAGCAATACCTACGTAAACAATATTACTTGATTTCATATCAACCATCTTCGCGGTAACACCAACGCGTGCAATAGTAATATAGGATTGCTTGGCCTTGCTGGCGTAATCCAGCTCCCACTCCTGAATACTCTTCGGCATGGTCGGCATTCTTTCCACATCCTGGTTATCACGATAGAAATCAACAAAAGCACGGTATTCTTCATCATAACGACGCAGATCACTGTCATGTATTACCGGTGACAATGAAATATTTTCACTCTTCGCAGAGTATTCGGTAATTGCACCATAAATAATGTAGTCAGCCTGAACCAGCTTACCCAGTTTCTTGGAAATCTCCAGGTCGGTCATCTTGGTCTTACCACCCGCCATCAAACCATGCTCACGCATCAGCTTTTCAATCTGGTCCCGATCAACCACCTTGAAGTTACGGTTCTTTAACTCCAGTATCATTGAGTCAGCCATCAACGAACCTGCACCTGAGTTTGCTGGTTCCTTAAAATTGATAATAGCGATTGTTTGCTTCTTAGATAATCTCAGACCGGCATGTTTATTCGCATCCAGGAGTGGTTTAGTTATCGCAACTGTATCAGGATCGGGGTAACGAACCTTTGGCGGTGTTGGGAATCTGGGTAGTTTTTCAAGATCGAATGTTAGTGACATATTTGAGGTAGTATATGTCTGGTGCTGAATACTAGGCTGATAACCTCTTTTCACCGCCTTATAATAATTTGCAGACCATGCGGGATAAGTCGATGTATAAGAGTCAGAACAGGGCGTTGTACATTTGTAATTAGAAATATTATTCCTGTCACTGCCATAATAAATTTTGGCACCTGCTGGTGTAGATTTAAAAGTCTGGTAAATCGTTCGATAATTTGGGCCACAACCCAGAATAACGAAACCAACTGATACAACAGCCAACAGGGTTAATTTATACGTCAATTGCTTCTTCATAATATCTCTACATCCTGATAATTTTTATACGTTATCTATTTTATTATTTTATTTTTTTAGCCAGATGCGCTGGCAGGTAAATTGCGTAATCCAGCACTACTTTTTTTCCGTCATCCATATACTCCAGTTCTGTGAGCTCCCCGTTATCGAGAATCTCATCAATATCATCCCTGTCCAGATTGAGTGGCGACCGGCTCATCTCCGCCCGCATCAGTTTGCGTATTTTTCGCATGGCCGCCTTTTCGCCCTGGGCCTTGCGCGATACGATATCTTTGGATTGACTGGAACCTTCAGCCGTAAAAACCACCGTGTAGGTTCCGTTGCCGCGACTGGTTTTTGTCTTTATACCATATTCGTAATCTGATGCCCACATCTGCCCGGCAGAATCCGGCTTTGTCTGCACTTTTGCGACCGTTTGGGGCGTTTTTGCCGGCGCATCATCAAAGGTCACGTCATATTTGTATTTCTTGCCCGGGTTAAAAGCAAAGCCACCCTGTAGTGATGATGAAGACCACGGCACCTGTTTACCGCCGGTATCATCCAGCACCCCGATACGCACCTTGCGCATCATCAGTTCAACATCGGTATCTGGCGAGGCCATATTCTTCAGCAAATGTTTGGTAAACAGGCCATTACGACCATCACCATCGGCTGCGACATTACCCGGTGAAGTGGCATAGACAATCAACGAACCCTTGGGCGCATCCATCTGCGCCAGGCCGGTATTGGCCGAACGGTAGCTTCTGGCAAACGGGTTATTACGGCAGGCATCCAGAATCACGATATTGAGCGGATTGCCAGCCGACTCCATCTTGCTCAGCACCAGCCCGGAATCCACCGCCTTGAACGGCACTTCGTCCTCGGCTTCGATCTCGGTACCCACTGGAATCAGGTAGTTACGTCCCTGAACCTGCATGCCGTGGCCAGCGAAGAAAAACAGCCCGGCACCACCGCGATTGCGCAGCTTGCGACCAAACTGGGTCATGGCTTTGGAAATCGTCATACGATCTGCATCCAGCAATAAATCCACATCAAAACCCAGTGCACGTAACGCTTTGGCGATATCAGCTGCATCGTTGCTCGGGTTCTTCAACGGTGCCGTTTTGTAGGCCGAATTGCCGATAATCAGGGCGGTGCGATTCACACCCTGCCTGTCGTCCTTAAACTTTTTGATCAGGGCCCGATCATTACCCGCGGTGGCATTCAGCGCAAAAGCCATCAGCAGAACAAAAGGAAACGTAATGCTGTTTTTTATTTCAAACTTCAACATGGGTATAAATCTCTATTTATTACCGGGCACACAAAAAGATGCTCTTTTTTTGTCATTCTGAGCGCAGCGAAGAATCTCATACCTCGCTCCATCTCATCACTCCTCTACAACAGATCCTTCACTCTGTTCAGGATGACAAACTTGTTAATAATTACTTTGCCATCATGGTAACAGTCAGGGTCGCTTCCGATGATTTGACGCCTTTTTTACGCTTCGGCTTCAGGCCACGAGTTTTAGTCACCGCCTCTGCCGTTGATTTCGCGCCCACCACATACAGCTCCAGCTCAGGGTCAAAGCGGGCATTAGGCAAATTGCCTAACAAATCACTGCTGCTGGCAATCAACTGCAAATTCTCCGTTCCAAACGGTGCTGTCACCTCGAATTCACCCAGGCTCAACCAGCGATTGACTTCGTCAGCATTCACATAGCGCAAAAATGCACGCCTGCCCTGCGCTTCATTCAGCTCCAGCATATAGGACATATTATCTGTCGTATTATGAGAGACCACGTAGAAATACCCGGGGGCGTTCAGCTTGGCAAACAATTCAACGCTCTCGCCTTCGGTGAAAACCAGCCCTTCCTTGCCCTGATTAGTGCTCAGCGATGCCCTGAAATCGTTGCTGACCACATAACCTTCGTGCAACAGCTTATCAAAATTGATGGAAGCCGGTTTGTAATCAATATTCTGAACCGCCGATTTAGACAGCTTGGCGATACGCGTCGCCGCCGTCGCACCGTTGGGATCAATCACGCGGTAAGTCACCGAAACGCCGTCTTTCAGGATTTCGTAAGACCCCTTCAGCTGGTACTCACCTTCCATCACATCCTGTTTGGTTTTCAGGTGACGCTCGATATTGTCTTTCAGCAAACGGCTCAACTTGGTCGCACGTTTCGCGCCCTCCGGCATCGCCGCCTGCACCGCATACTGATGCACCGGCAGATCACGGGTCAGAACCTTAGCTGCAATATCCACACTGGGTGCGGCCGCCTCGATGCTCAGTAGCTCAGAGCGCACATCCGCCATTTTCACCGAAACCGGTGTTGCGACTTCACCACCGAGAAAACGCGCCACTGTCTGGTGCTTGTTATACTGCTCAAGATCAGTCAGCAACAGGTTCAGGGTTTTATGGCGCTGACTTTTATTGTTCTTCTGCGACAACTGTTTCTTGTTCAGCGATTCGATATCACTGGCCAGTTTTTTGATCTCGGCACTGTATAACTTTAATGACTTGTCGCCATTCAACATCACCGTGCAGAAATACTCATCCTTCTTGTCGATCACGGTGTAATCCACACCCAGTAGCGGCAGCTCACTGACCGAGCGCATCTTCTTGGTCGCATCAAGATAACCGTCACTGGTCTGTTCCGACTCGAACACACTCTTCACCTCAACCATTACCGATTCCGACAGAGCCGATAAAGCCTGCTGGCGGGCATCTTCGCGTGTTAGTGCGTAGGCTTCGCCCGTCAAAGTCACCGCCTGGGCACTGGTAGCAACCAGCAACAATAAAGCCATTATAAAAAACCAGAACCTGTTCATTCGTAACTCCTCATACCTTTTATTTTTTTACTGGGCATATTTTACAATGTATAAACCATATTGCTTTGACAGGGTTCACATTAAATACATGGCACACAGAGCACAAAAAAATACTTGCTATTTATACTAAGATTGCGCAATACCAAACCGCTGCCGGTAAGCTTCTTCCAGTGGTTTTGATCGATCTTTGTAATCAATCAGGTCACCGATCTCGATAACCACTTTCAGGTCTTTGGTCTTGTTTTTCAGCGATTCCATCAACACCTCATTGGCATTGGTTTTGATATAGACAGGCAGGATCGGCAGCCTGTTTTTCATCGCGATGATTTGTGAGCCTTCCTTAAATTCAGCCAGTGGCTGGTCTGTTTTATTACGTGTGCCTTCGGGGAAAACGAATATTGAATGGCCATTTGCAACGCTGGCTTTAACATCCTTGAAAAAGGAACTCATGGTTTTGGCATCCCTGTCCAGTAATATCGTGCCTGCATTGCGGGTGAACATGCCAAAGAAAAATGAATTATAGAGCTCCTTCTTGGAAATCCAGGAGCCATGAATTCCCATATGCTGTAGTGCGATCTCAATAATCAGCGGATCGATAATGCTGCGATGATTTGAGGCCACCAGATACTGGCCGCCCTTACTCAGCTTTTCCGCACCTTCGACTTCTACAGTAATATTCAGGCGGGACATCAAATTCTCTGCATACTCGAGACGGAGTCTGCTTTTTTCATCAGCGTCTGGCGTTCTTCTTAATATAAGGCCGTACTTATTAGTCAAAAAAAGCGCGTAAATGGCTGTTTTGATTTGGTTCAGGGTCAAACCGGGTTCTCCTGCAAACTCACAAAAAAATAGTGCGCATCTTACCAGAGTCACAGCCGGAAAATATATTCAACGAACCAGAAAAGCGCTACTGAGCCGAATTGGCGCCACGCAACACTTCAACCACATTGGGCAGCTGGCCAATTTTGTCCATTAAGCGCGTTAATTGTTGCAGATCATGAATTTCAACGGTCACGGCCATACGTGCGGTTTGCTGTTTTTTGTCAGACAGGGTATTCACCGCGATCACATTAATTTTTTCATTGGACAGCAGGCTGGTGACATCACCCAGCAAACCCTGACGGTCAATCGCATTGATAACCAGGCTAACCGGATAAGCCTCGGTTTCCTCACCTCCCCAGTCAACTTCAATCAACCGGGCGCGATCATCGCCACTCAGGTTAATAATATTTGCACAATCCTTACGATGAATGCTGACGCCCTTGCCACGGGTAATAAAACCGGTGATCTCATCACCCGGCACCGGCCTGCAGCAATTGGCCATGGTCGTTAGCAGGTTACCAACACCGCGTACATTGATTTTACTTGACGGTGTTTTTTCGGCCTGGCGTTGCGCTTTGGGCTGAACGGGAATACCAACATTCTGCCCACCTCCCTGTTGTTCCAGCAGGGTTGAAGATAATTGCGACAGCGATAAATCACCCCGGCCAACAGCCACGAACAGCTCATCCATTGAATCCTGTTTGCAGGCTTTCAGCAAAATATCTGAATCCGGCCGGACACCCTGGCGTTTTATCTCGCGTTCATAGATGGCTTTGCCTTCAACAAGATTTTTGTCCCTGTCCTGATGCCTGAACCAGCTACGAATACGGTTACGCGCACGCGATGTTTTGATATACGACAAATGTGGAATCAGCCAGTCGCGTACCGGTGATGCTTCTTTGGTGGTGAGTATCTCAACCTGTTCACCATTGTTCAGCTGATAGGTTAGCTGCACGATACGACCATTGACCTTGGCACCACGACAACGATGCCCTACTTCGGTGTGCACGGCATAGGCAAAATCAATCGGCGTCGCACCCTGCGGCAGGTCGATCACCCGGCCTTCGGGGGTTAACACATAAACCCGGTCATGGAACATCTCGGTATGGAAATTATCGAGCAACTCCGCATCCTGCGTTTGTTCCGGATCGAGTAATTTCCTCAATGAATTTATGCTGGTTTGTATACTGGCATCCGCCTGCCTGCCTTCCTTATAGCGCCAGTGCGCGGCCACACCGTGTTCGGCAAATTCATCCATGGCATGCGTTCTAATCTGTATTTCAAAAGGCTTGCCGTGTGGCCCGCGAACAGCGGTATGCAAAGACTGATAGCCGTTCTCCTTGGGGTTGGCAATATAGTCATCAAACTCTTTTTCAATGTGTCGCCACAGGCCATGCACCAGCCCCAGGGTCATGTAACAATCGGCAACAGTGTCCACAATGACTCTTATCGCCCTGACATCGAACAACTCATCAAAGTCACGATGCTTGGCCGTCATTTTTTTCCAGATACTGTATATGTGCTTGGGACGTCCATAAACTTTGGCGTTAACATTTACCGCTGCCAGCTCATGCTCCAGCGTTGATACCACCTGCGTGATAAAGTCTTCACGCTCTTCGCGCTTCTCATCCAGGTGCTGGGCAATACGTCGATAGGTATCCGGCTCCAGATACCGGAACGACAGGTCTTCCAGCTCCCATTTCAACTGGCCAATGCCGAGACGATTGGCAATCGGTGCGAAAATATCCAGCGTCTCCCTGGCCACCGCCTGTTGCTGTTCCGGTGGTGCCTGTTTCAACTGGCGCAGGCGCTGAACACGAAAAGCCAGCTTGATTAACACCACCCGGACATCATCGACCATCGATAACAGCATACGACGCAGGCGCTCTACCTGATCAGGCGTATCATCAACGTCATAAACCTGGAATGCATGCAGCTGGCAGACGTTTCTGACCATGTTCATTATTTTTTCGCCAAAAACCGGTTCCAGTTCAGCCAGCCTGTCCGATTCGACCAGTTGAGTCGTGCTCAACAAACCAACAATCAACGTGGTTTCATCTGAACCCAGCTCACTCAGCAGCAAGGCCACATCGAGACTACTAGGCAGGATTTTATCGGGCGGGAACTGCCAGACTGTTTCACAGGCCTTGCGTAACTGGCTGTGATCTTCGACAGTAGGCGCAATCACGTGCAGGTATTCATCGATTGAATAGCGCTGTGTTATCCGGGAATGTTGACGGGTGCTTTGCATGACACCAATTATGCCATGCAAAACAATATGGCTGGATAGTTAAAAAGAATCTTGCTGATTAACCTTTGCTGATTAACCTTTCTGGCAATCGCTGCAACGTCCATACAGGGTCAGGCTGTGATCAGTGACATCGTAGCCCTTTGATTCTGCAATCTTGGTCTGCTGAGCTTCGATGGTCTCATCAAAAAACTCTTCGACCTTGCCACAGGCCACACAGACAATGTGGTCATGATGGCCTGATTCACTCAACTCAAAAACGGCCTGACCGCCTTCAAAATGATGGCGTGTTACCAGACCTGCGGCTTCAAACTGGGTCAGCACGCGGTAAACCGTCGCCAGCCCCACAACTTCACCGACGTCGAGTAGTGCCTTATAAATATCTTCTGCGCTCTGGTGGCGAACCTTTGAACTTTCAAGAAACTCAAGAATCTTCATTCTTGGTAAAGTCACTTTAAGTCCGGCTTTTTTTAGATCATTCGTTTCCATGATAATTTTTCTGCTGATTATGGAAGTTAAATACGTTAGTATCCCCAGCCGATATGCTAAACCACTTCAAACAAAATACCTATGCCTAATTGGACTCCTTTTAAAAATTTTTTTGTGTTCCTGTTCACATTGTGGTTAATAAGCTCGTGTTCCAGCTGGCTACCCGATGCCCACAGACAGGATGTGACCCAGGGCAATGAGATCAAGCGAGAGGCTCTGGACAAGATTCTCATCGGTATGAAAAAGGCCGAAATTACACCGATTATTGGCAACCCAACCCTCAAAGACCCCTTTCATGCCAATCGCTGGGATTATATATACCGCCACGTACCGGGTCGTGGCGAGGCGGTGCAATCACGTGTAACGCTGTTTTTTGAGGGTGATGAGCTGATCAGGATTGATGACAGCGAGTACAAAGAGCCTGAACCACCGGCTGATAAAGAGGAATAATTAACTTTCAGCCCCGCTATCTCCCCCTTTTTTGGTGATCTTACCTTCAGCGGCGCGTTTACGGCGGACTTCCTTGGGATCTGCAATCAGCGGTCGATAAATTTCAACGCGATCACCATCTTTCAGCTCGGTAGTCATTTTGGTGACTTTGCCAAAAATACCTACATCACTATTTTCCACATCCAGCTCAGGGAATTTCATCATAATACCCGACTGTACGATCGCGCCGCCCACTGTCGTGCCCAGATCAACATTTACCGGCAAAATCACCTGCCGGTCAGGCTCGGCATAAGCCACCTCAACATTGATGGTTTCCAGCATGGTCTCAGTCTCGCTCACCGTACACCTCAGTCGCACGTTTACAGAAAGCATCTACCAGTGAATTGGCGATTTGCGTAAAAATTGGTTTTGCTGCCAGTGACATCATCGCATTATCAAACTCAAATTCCAGCTCCAGACTCACCCGACAGGCACCTTCGGTTTTGAGTGGCTCGAACAACCAGAAGCCCTGCAACTGACTGAACGGCCCTTCCTCCAACTGCATTTCAATTCGACTGTTTCTGATCAAACTGTTGCGCGTGGTAAAAGTTTTATTCAACACCCCTTTGGCAATTTCAACCGAAGCCCGCATTTCGGTTTCACTCTCGCTCAATACCGCCGACGAACGACACCAGGGCAAAAATTTCGAGTATGAAGCCACATCATTGACCAGCTCATACATTTCAGCCGGTGAATAATTCACCAGCGCACTACGTTTTATCAATGACAAAATACAACCCTATTCAACAACGCCAATAGCACCAACGGCTTTCAGAAACACTATTATAACGGCAACAGGGGTGACATACCTGAGCAGTATTCGCCAAATTTTGTAAACCCAGTCAGTCGTATCCATTTCTTCACGACTGGATTTTTCACGCATCAACCAGGCCGCAAAGATGGCGATGAACAGGCCACCCATGGGCAACATGATATTGGCGGTCAGGTAATCCAGGGTATCAAAGAAACTGTAATCCTTGAATAAATACGGAATAGTCCAGGTTTTGTCTGACCAGATGTTAAACGAGAACACCGTTCCCAGCCCCAGCAACCAGGTCGCAATGCCCATATACATTGAGGCATAAAGGCGATTCACACCCTTGTTCTCCACCAGCCAGGCCACCGCAGGTTCAATCAGCGAAATTGCCGATGTCCAGGCCGCAAACGACAGCAGGATAAAGAATGCCGTACCCACCAGCGTACCGGCTTCCATATGACCAAAGGCAATCGGCAGGGTTTTGAAGATCAGGCCCGGCCCGGCATCCGGCGTAAGGCCATTGGCAAAAACGATGGGGAAAATAGCCAGCCCCGCCAGCAGCGCGACGATGGTATCTGCTGCGGCAATAAACATCGTCGCCTGAGCGATCGAAGTATTTCTGGGTAGATAAGAACCATAAACCATGATCGCGCCCATACCCAGACTGATGGTAAAGAAGGCGTGCCCCATGGCGGTTAGCACACCCTCCTGGGTAATTTTGCCCGGCGTAAACAGGAAGCGAACCCCTTCCATAAAATGGCCGGTCGTCATTGAGTAAGCCACCACCATCAGCAACAATACAAACAACGCCGGCATCAGGTATCGCACCGCCACTTCCAGGCCGTTCTTCACACCTCGCGCCACGACGATCATGGTCATGACGATAAAGATGGTATGCCAGGCCAGCAGGCGCTCGGGATCAGACACCAGATCACCAAAAATGCTGTTCACGCCATCCGCGGTGGCCCCGATAAACATGCCGCTGCCGGTACGGAAAATATACGACATCGCCCAGCCGGCGATCACGCTGTAGTACGAGAGAATCAGGAAACCCGCAACCATGCCCATCCATCCCAGCCAGACCCAGTTCCTGTTCCGGTTCTCATCCTTGGCCAGTAGCTTCATGGTGTTGATCGGGCTCTGTCGGCCACGACGACCCAGCATAATCTCGGCCATCATGATGGGAATACCGATCAGGGCGATACACAGCAAATAGACCAGCACGAAAGTGCCACCGCCATTTTCACCGGTGATATAGGGAAATTTCCAGATATTACCCAGACCCACTGCCGAACCGGTAGCCGCCAGAATGAAGACCAGGCGACTGGACCACTGCCCGTGCATCGATATCCGTTCATTTGTCATTATTATCACCCGATATAGAAAAACCTGTCAGGATTATACAGGCCTATCGGCAATCACAAAACCTGCCCATCGGTACAACGGTACAAAATCGTGCATAGCATGTATACTCTGCTTCGCTTAATCCCAATCCTGAAATCATGGCCAAGAAGAACAAAAAGAAAAAGACCCCTTCCAGCACCATCGCCCTTAACCGTAAGGCGCGGCACGATTATTCTGTGGAAGACAACTTCGAGGCCGGTCTGGTCCTCGAAGGCTGGGAAGTCAAGAGCCTGCGCGAAGGCCGGGTGCAGATCAGCGAAAGTTACATCATGGTTATCAAAAATGAACTCATGTGGGTGGGTGGTCAAATCACCCCTTTGCTCTCGGCCTCTACCCACATCAAGCCCAACCCGATGCGTGCACGCAAGCTGCTGATGCACCGCCGTGAAATCGACCGCCTCATCGGCCAGATCGAACGCAAGGGCTATACGCTATTGCCGCTCGCCCTGTACTGGAAACACGGCAAAATCAAAATGGACGTAGGCCTCGCCAAAGGCAAAAAAGCCCACGACAAACGCGCTGATAGCAAGGAGCGTGACTGGAACCGGGAGAAAGAACGGACGTTGAAGCATAACCGCTAAGCGTTAGAACCTCGACTCAGGAACCCGACCAAAGCCCAGCATCACCCATATTCTTAATAATATCCTGATGCGCCGACAGTTCTGCCTGATCAGCCCTGACCACTTTCAACCGCTCCCTGTCACTGGGAAGCCTGCGCTGTTCAACGGCCACCCCTGACTTCGCCTCTTCCTGCTCGGCATCCAGCAGCAGGCCAACCTGGCCACCGGTCATCGCCAGATAAACTTCAGCGAGGATTTCGGAATCGAGCAGGGCGCCGTGCAGTTCACGATGGGTGTTGTTTACATCGTAATGTTTACACAGGGCATCCAGATTATTTTTCTGACCCGGACGCATTTTGCGCGCCATCACCAACGTATCGATGATTTCACAATAGGTGGCAATTTCCCCATACTGCTTGCCGGCCATTTTCAATTCATGGTCGAGGAAGCCAACATCAAACGGGGCGTTATGGATAATCAGTTCAGCACCCCGAATGTAATCCAGAAAATCATCCACGGTATCGGCAAAGCGGGGTTTGTCCTGCAGGAACTCAGAGGTAATGCCGTGAACTTCCAGCGCGGCTTCATCGCTTTCACGGTCCGGCTGTAAATACTGGTGATAATTGTTACCGGTTAATTTCCGGCCGACCAGTTCGACGCAACCGATCTCGATGATCCGGTGCCCCTGCTTGGGTTCAAGGCCGGTGGTTTCTGTATCGAGTACAATTTGTCTCATTATTCCATCTCCTCAGGATCAGGCCAGCATTTCATCAATAGCCCGATTAGCCAGTTCATCCGCGAGTTCATTGCCTGGGTCACCCGAATGGCCTTTCACCCAGATCCATTCAATTTCGTGCTTCTGGGTCGCCGCATCCAGCCTCTGCCACAACTCAACATTTTTGACCGGCTTTTTGGCCGCAGTCTTCCAGCCGCGTTTTTTCCAGTTGGCCATCCAGCTGGTAATGCCATCCATGACGTATTTGGAATCGGTGTGCAGCATGATCTTGCAGGGACGTTTCAGGGTTTCCAGCGCAACGATGGCCGCAGTCAGTTCCATGCGGTTATTGGTGGTGTCAGGCTCAGACCCAAACAGGGTTTTGTGGTTGCCATTATATTTCAAACTGGCCCCCCAGCCGCCCGGGCCGGGATTGCCACGGCAGGCACCATCGGTGTAGATAATGACGGTATTACTGGTTTCATTTTGCATAATCCGGCCATTCTATCCCGTAAAATAAAAATATTTCAGCCTTATGCGGGCTATGAGCTAAATTTTATTTCCACAGCACAGCTATAAACAGGGTAAAATGAGCCAAAGTCTTTGATTTAATTAAATACAAGAAAATGCAAACAAGAATTTTATACTCTGCTTTTACTATCCTGACCACCGCTGCACTCAGCGCCTGCCAGCCCGAAGTGGTCAAACAGGATAACGCCTCGGTTG
>JAPHSZ010000220.1 GCA_026196545.1 Gammaproteobacteria bacterium | reverse complement strand
TAAAGATCCAAAGACACGTTTGCAG
Organism: Gammaproteobacteria bacterium; assembly: GCA_026196545.1. Classification (GTDB taxonomy): domain Bacteria; phylum Pseudomonadota; class Gammaproteobacteria; order SZUA-229; family SZUA-229; genus LH-M37. The sequence continues at coordinate 4,293 of JAPHSZ010000220.1, read as the reverse complement.
GAGTTGCTACAGTCACGAAAGCTTCCTATCCCTGTTTATCAAGTGCTGAATGTTAGTGGCAAAGCACATGCGCAGACATTCACTGTGCGTTGTAGTATTGATAAAATAGACTGTGTTACACAGGCTGATGGTGGCAGTCGGCGCAAAGCAGAACAACTTGCCGCTGAAGCGGCTTTCCAGCAGGTTAAACAAAAATTAAATGCCTAGGCTAGACGATCAAATAACACACCGCTGTGGTTATGTGGCTATTATTGGCCGGCCCAATGTTGGCAAATCTACGCTGCTTAATCATATTCTTGGCATCAAACTCAGTATTACTTCAAGAAAACCGCAGACCACAAGGCACCAGATTCTGGGTATTAAAACTGATGAACATGTTCAGAGCATTTATGTTGATACCCCGGGGTTGCATCAGCGGCGCGGCTCGGCGATCAATAAATATATGAACCGGGCAGCCGCTTCTGTTATGTCTGATGTTGATGTTCTGTTGTTCGTAATTCAGGCAATGGAGTGGACCGATGAAGACGAAGCGGTTTTGCAGCGTCTGGAATCGATTAATGCGCCTGTTATTCTGGTGGTAAACAAAATTGACCAGGTTAGTGACAAAGAAACGCTGTTGCCTTTTATCGGTGAAGTTTCATCAAAATTTAAATTTCACGATGTCATACCTGCAGCGGCGGTCAAGGGGTTGAGTATCGATAAGGTTGAGCTGGCAGTGGCTGCGCTGTTGCCGGAGAATGAGGCTTTTTATCCAGAAGACCAGTTGACCAATCGCAGTATGCGCTTTCTGGCGGCAGAGATCATTCGTGAGAAACTGGTCAGGGAACTGGGTCAGGAACTTCCTTATACGACAACGGTTAATGTCGACAAATACGAAGAAGATGAAAACCTTATTCGAATTCACGCAACCATCTACGTTGAGAGCAAGGGCCAGAAAACAATTCTTATCGGACGTAAGGGTGATCGTATTAAATCGATCGGCACCAAGGCGCGTAAGGATATTGAAACCATGGTTGAGACCAAAGTATATTTAAATCTCTGGGTCAAGGTCAGGGAGGGCTGGTCCAACGATGAGCAGGCACTTCGTGGCCTGGGCTATGGCGAAGAGTAAAACAGGCGGCTAAGTCATGCGCGTTGAAACCCAGATCGCGTATATCCTTCATAAACGTGCGTTTCGCGATAGCAGTCAAATTCTTGATGTGTTTACGCGAGAACATGGGCGCATCAGCTTAATGTCTCGAGGCAGTCGTGGCGCTAAATCCAGAACCGGAGGTTTGCTGCAAATCTTTCGGCCTTTGCTGGTGGGCTGGCAGGGGCGTGGTGAAATGCCATTTTTAAACAGTGTTGAAATGGCAGATATCAAGGCACCCATGTTGACGGGTAAATCACAGATGTCAGCTATGTATGTTAATGAGTTGCTGGTTTATCTGTTGCATAAAAATGACGTGCATACGGAAATTTTCGATCAATACCATAATTGCCTGTATGACCTAAAAGAAACCAGTAACGTTGAGATAGTATTGCGACTGTTTGAAAAGGAACTGTTGCAGCAGTTAGGCTTTGGTTTAAACCTGGTTGTTGATGCGGACAGTGGCAAACCAGTTAGGGAAGATGCTTATTATGCCTATCACTTTGAACATGGTCCGGTTTTATGTGAAAAAAAACGGGCGCAAAAAAACCCGGTGTTATCTGGTTTAAGTTTGCTGGCCTTTGAGAGAAATGAAATTGAAACTCAGCAGCAGCGTAGTGAAATAAAACAGTTGATGCGTTACATGATGGCTGAGCACCTTGGCCACAAAAAACTAAAAAGTCGCGAATTATTCCGTAAGCCAACAACTCATTATTGTTAGCTAAGGAATCTGCGGCAGAATAGAAAATGCTTCAGGCTCATTGACGGTTACTTTACCGTTGTCGTTAACCCAGCGCAAAATATCATAATAACTTCTTATGTTTTCTACATAACGCACAGGTTCCCAGCCGCGGGCGTAGCCATGTTTGGTTTTTTTGTACCATTTACGTTTTGCTAACAGGGGGAGTGCCTGTTTGACGTCAATCCACTTGTTGGGATCGTTGCCCTGCTGTTCTGTAATAATACGTGCGTCTTCTACGTGGCCATGGCCAATATTGTAGGCCGCCAGCGCCATCCAGGTTCTATCGGGTTCTTCAATTGTGGTATCGATTTTCTTAAGGCGTGAAGCAAAATAACGCGCACCACCCTTAATGCTGTCTTTGGGTTTGAGTCTGTTTTTTATGCCCATTTGAGCAGCTGTGGCCTGTGTAAGCATCATAATGCCGCGTACGCCGGTATGTGAAACGGCTTTCGGGTTCCAGTGTGATTCCTGGTAGCCAATCGCCGCCAGTAATTGCCAGTCAAGATTATTTTCAGCGGCAGCCTGCTCAAACATTTTCTGATATTTAGGCAGGCGAGATTCAATATGACGCCTGAAATACAGGGTGCCAACGTAGTCAAAATTTTCGGCGTGGCCGTATGCACGTTCGATAAGTCGGGTTAGCTCACCATTGTTTTTAATACGCTCAAAAAATTTAACAGCCGCTGCGTGCAGGCTATGATCATCGTTTTTTGGAAACGCCCAGGCCAGTTGTTTGGGTGAGCCGATGTCAAATGCTGGGCGCAGATTCAACAGGAAACGCTGGTTTAAAATAAATTCATTGGAATCAGCGATGGTGTAATCAATGACTTCATCAGACACGAGTTGCAACAATTCCTCGCTTTCGAGTTGTTCATTATTTCTCCAGTCAAGATTCGGGTATTTAGATTGTTCTGATATTAAGGTATCCTGGTGACTGGACTCAGCGAGCACCTCAAACAAACCATTTTCTGTATCACCCAAATCCTTGGGCCGTTTATGATTAATGTTATAAACCAGCTGTTCCGTCACTTCCTGATAACTGGGGCCAAACGTGAGCACTTTTTTTCGTTCTTCTGTAATGGTGAGACCCGCAGCGGCGATGTGGGCGCGGCCATTTTTAATCTCTGTTAGCAGTGCGCTGAAGGAATCCGGCACAATCAGGGTCAGTTTGACACCCAGATGATCGGCAAACATCCTGGCCAGATCATATTCCAGGCCAGCCGGCCCATCAGCGCCTTCATAGTACGTGGTTGGGCTGTTTCGGGTAAGCACCCTGAGCTCACCCGATTCAATAACCTGTTCCAGGACAGAACCACTGAGCAGTTTGGGTATCCCGTTAAATAGAAATATGATGACACTGACGGTTATCGCCAGAATCACAGAAATAAGAACAAAATGTGACTTTCTGTTGGAAATGATGCTGTCCTGATTGTGGTGAATTAAGGGGATAGGTTATAGATTGTGGGGGTTATCTACAAGAGGAGTATTTGGCGGAGAGAGAGGGATTTGAACCCTCGGAACCCGCGAGGGTTCACTTGATTTCGAATCAAGCACATTCGGCCGCTCTGTCATCTCTCCATAAATTGTCTTTACATTATATAAAGCAGGCTGTCGCCTGCAGTTCACTTGATTTGCTCCGGGCATCCTGCCCTGCGCCCTTCGGGCCATGCTGCGCATGTCCAAATTTGATCCAGACAAATTTGTCGAATCAAACCCGTTCGGCCGCTCCGGCATCTCTCCTGAAGTGGATTCTACTATGCGAAATATGGTCTGTGTTTAGATTTTACTGATTACCTTGTAAACCGCTTTAGTCAGTGTGCTCAAATCATCCGGCTGAATGATATAAGGCGGCATTAAATACACCAGCTTGCCGAATGGGCGTACCCAGACGCCTTCATCGACGAACTGCTGGGGCAGGGTTTTCATATCTACCGGCTGTTTCATTTCAACCACGCCGATGGCGCCGAGTACGCGCACCTGTTTTACGCTATCCAGTGAGGCGCAGGCCTGTAGCTCCTGTTTGAGCTGTCGTTCGATATTTTCCACGTTTTCCTGCCAGGGTGAATCGAGCAGTAGTTGGATGCTGGCGAGGGCGACGCTGCAGGCCAGCGGGTTCGCCATGAAGGTGGGGCCGTGCATGAACAGGCCGGGGGTGCCATGGCTAATCGTCTGACTGACTTTGGTGGTGGTAAGTGTCGCCGCCAGACTCATGTAACCGCCGGTGAGGGACTTGCCCAGGCAGAGAATATCGGGCACGATTTCGCTATGTTCCAGTGCAAACAGCTTGCCGGTGCGGCCAAAGCCGGTAGCGATTTCGTCGAAGATCAGTAATACGTGGTATTCATCGCAAAGTTTGCGCAGGCGGTTGAGATAGTCGGCAGAATAGAAATGCATACCGCCTGCGCCCTGTACTACGGGTTCT
>JAPHSZ010000082.1 GCA_026196545.1 Gammaproteobacteria bacterium | reverse complement strand
GGCGCCAGGCAATGCCGGCACGGCGCTGGAAGCCAATATTGAAAACGTGAATATCGGTGCTGAGGATATTCCCGCGCTGCTCGACTTCGCCAAAAGCAATAACATAGAACTGACCATCGTTGGCCCCGAGGCACCGCTGGTGCTGGGTATTGTTGATGAGTTCTCTGCCGCCGGCCTGAAGGCGTTCGGCCCAACAAAAGCTGCGGCGCAACTGGAAGGTTCGAAGGCCTTCACCAAGGATTTCCTGGCGCGCCACCATATTCCCACCGGTGCCTACGGCAACTTTATCGATAAAGCCGAGGCGATTGCTTATGTGAAACAGCATGGTGCACCACTGGTAGTTAAAGCCGATGGTCTGGCTGCAGGCAAGGGCGTGATTCTGGCGCACTCCGAAGGCGAAGCCATCACTGCGGTCAGGGACATGCTCTCCGGCAACCGCTTTGGTGATGCCGGTGCCCGTGTGGTGATCGAAGAATTCCTGTTCGGCGAGGAAGCCAGTTTCATCTGTATGGTCGATGGCAAAAACATTCTGCCGATGGCGACTTCACAGGACCACAAGGCACGCGACAATGGCGACACCGGCCCGAACACCGGCGGCATGGGCGCGTATTCGCCCGCCCCCGTGGTCACGCCCGAAATTCACGATCGCATCATGAATGAAGTGATTCGCCCTACTGTTGATGGCATGGCCGCCGAGGGCAACAACTACACCGGCTTTCTGTACGCGGGCGTGATGATCGACGAGACTGGCAGGCCCAATGTGCTGGAATACAACGTGCGTTTTGGCGACCCGGAAACCCAGCCGATTATGATGCGTTTGAAATCGGATCTGGTTGAACACTGTCTGGATGCCATCGACGGCAAGCTCGGTAGTGCAACCGCAGACTGGGACGAGCGCACTTCGATTGGTGTGGTACTCGCTGCCGGTGGTTATCCTGATGATTACAACAGGGGCGATGTCATCAGCGGCCTGGATAGCGCCGACAACGTCAACACCAAGATCTTCCACGCCGGCACCGCCGAAAAAGACGGTGAAATAGTTACTGCGGGCGGCCGTGTGCTGTGCGCCTGTGCGCTGGGCGATTCGGTGACCGATGCTCAGGCCAGGGCCTACGAAATCGTCAACAAGATTTCATGGAAGGATGTTTATTTCAGAACGGACATCGGCCATCGTGCGATTGCACGGGAAAAGAGTTAGCCGTAATAATTACTGGATACAAACGCGGAAGGAAAGCTGGAAGCTCGGACTCGGCGGGATCACACTACCGATAAATGTACCCTTCGGGTTGGCACGGATATGCGTAATCGCAGGCACAGAAGTATCACAACCCGTCGTTGCATCAGGGGAAGGCGTTGCTGTCCAGGTTCCGCCACCGTCATCAGAGAAAGACACATCAACCGCTGAATTAAATGTCAATGTACTGGAAGTCACCCCCTGGGTGAACAGCACCGGACCGGGACCGCCAATATCATCAGCATACAACACGGTATTGGCCGGAATCGGGTCGAGAACCACCGTCGAATCAACATCCGCCGAACTGGCACCACTGTTAGTCGCAATAATATTGTATTGCACCACCGCGCCCGGAATCGCCTTGGGATTGGCACCGAGGTTTACCGGATCGCTGATGGTCTGCACCGATTTCAGCAGCATAATGCTCGGCGCACTCAGCACGCTGATGCTGTCCCAGGCGGTGGCACCGGTGAGCGTAACCGGCGCCGTTGCAACGGGTGCATCGGTGGTATTGGTGACCGCACCCTGTGTCGATGAGGTGATATTGATCGAGGCCTCACAGGAAGCACCTGCTGCCAGCGTAGCCACCTTGAGACGAACTGCGCCATCACCGGCCACCGATGCGGTGTCATCAGTTCGGGTGACACTGCCGCAGGCAGCGGGTGTAAAGCCAAAGCTGATGTCCTGCAAGGTCATACCAGCCGGGAAGGTATCGTCCACCTGCAGGTTGGTAATATCGGCAGTGTTACTGGCCGGATTAGTCAGCGTTAACCACATCGAAGCACTACCGCCAACATTGATCGATGCAGAGCCAAACACTTTGGTGAGTGTTGGTGGTAAATAGGCGGTGGTGTCCGCTGTCACATCGGCCGCTGGCCCGGGACTGGCATTAACCGAAGTCACTGAACTGGCCACCAGCGTATTAGTATAAACACCCGCTGCCGTGGCGGTCAGGTCCACTTCGACTGAGCATGAGCTTGATGCTGGAATGCTGCCACCGGAAATGTTCAGTGTGCCGGCACCTGCCGCCGCTGTCGCTGTACCGCCACAGGTATTGGCAAGATTGGGCGCTGCCGCATTGAGCAGATTGGCCGGATAGGTGTCGGTAAAACCCATACTGTTTATTGCAACAGTGTTTGGATTAGTCAAAGTAATCGTCAGGCGGTTCGTACCATTGACCTGAAAACCGGCACTGGCAAAAGTTTTGGTCACCGTGGGAGCTTCCAGATAAGCAACCAGCTGCGCTGTATTACTGACCGGGCCTACTTCGGTATTTACCGAAGAAGTAGCTCCGTCGGTGGTATTGTAATAATCACCCGGTGCCGATACCTCAACAGTAATATCTATCGTACAGGTCGGATCAAAAGGAGCAAGCAATCCACTGCTAATCGCACCACCGGTCAAATTAATGCCGGCATCACCAGCGGCAACAGTCAATGTGCCACCACAGGTATTAGCATCGGTACTCACCCATACCATCTGTGACGGACTGGTCGGGAAGGTATCACTGAACGACACATCGGTGATGTCTATGCCAGAATTATTTTCCACGATAATGCGCATCGTCGTGGTTGCGGTACCACCCGACAGGATAATCGGACTGGTCAAAAATGATTTCTCAATCGTCGGCTTGGTGGTAATAATCAGCGAATCGGCACCGGAAACACCAATACCCTGATCCGATGCGATGTTACTCGTCGTGTTGTAATAAATCGCCGGCGTGGTATCGGTGGCCCAGACATCAACCTCAATGGTACAGCTGGCTCCCGGCGCCAGTGAGCCACCAGTTAGACTGAGGCCGGTAGAAACAACATTAAGCGTACCGCCACAGCTGTTGGAAGCTGGTGCATCGGGACTGGTCGAAGTCGTTATTGCTGCCGACAAGCTCCCCCCAGCCAGCTTGGTCGCCGTGGTCGGATAGGTATCGGTGATCGCCAGCCCGGTCAGTGCTGTGGTCAAACTGGGGTTAGTGATGGTGATGATCATACGTGAATTATCACTCGGGCCCAGCGTCGTCGGTGTTACCTGCGTCGGGGTAAAGGTCTTGCCGACAGCGGGGGCAATCCAGGTGGCGATGTTACTCGCACTACTTGTGCCCGTGAAGGAATCGCTGGTTAAACCCGATGTATAGTTTTCATAAACACCCAGTGCATTGACTTCAAGATTGATACTGAAACTACAGCTTCCCGCTGCCGCAATTTGACCAGCGGTCAGTTCGATACCCGTATCACCCCCGGTAGCACTCAGCGCGGCTCCACCCAGGGCATCGATACTACTACCCGCACCACAGGGTTCTGCCGGTGAAACTGATGGCGGATTATCCGTTTTCATACCCGATGGAAAAGAATCAGTCAGTGATAAATTAGTAATTGCCGCTGCATCATTATTGGTAATTACAATCGTCATGGTTGCAATACCCGTCACCGTATCAAAACTAAAACTCTTATTAATAGTCGGCGTTGTATTGACCGTCAGCGTATCAGTTGCCGCCACTGTATTACTACCAGCATTAGTCGTAGTCACATCACCAATGGCCAATGTATTGATATAGTCAGTTGCAATACTCGAAGTTACATCAACACTCATACTACAACTGCCACCTGGGGGAATTGTGCCACCTGAAAGACTTAGGCTGCCAGCGCTTGCAACCGCCGTCGCTGTACCACCACAGGAATTTGCAAGATTAGTTGTTGCTGCATTGACCAAATTAGCCGGATAGGTATCAGTAAAAGCTGCACCAGTAATTACTGTCGCATTGGGATTAGTCAATGTAATCGTCAGCGTTGAACTCTGGCCTATACCAATCGTTGTTGTTGAGAATGCTTTACTGACTGTTGGTGGATCGAGCACTGAAAGCGTGGCCGTATTACTCACCGGACCCGCAGGGGATGATTCATTTGAATCGACACCGCTACTGGTATTGGCATAATCACCCGCTACCGCCGAAGTCACATCAACACTAATCGAACAACTGCCACCTGCTGTTGCAATGTCACCACCAGCAAGACTCAGGCTACCGCCCCCATCGGCGGCGGTGACCGTACCGCCACAGGTATTGCTGACATTGGCCGGGGTCGCGTTGACCAGATTAGCAGGATAAGTATCAGAGAACGTGATGCCTGTAATCGCACCAGCGGTGTTATTGGTAATGATAAAACTCATTGTTGCCGTGCCATTTACCGGTATCGTCGAAACCGAGAAGGCTTTGCTGATGGTGGGTTTGGGCGTGGTCGTCAGTGTGGCACTCGCGGTAGCGCCGGTTCCACCATTGGAGGATGAAACAGCATTGGTGGTATTGTTAAACACACCATTAACCGACGATGTCACATCCACAGAAACGGTACAGCTTCCGCTCGCGGGTATCGTACCGCCTGCAATTGAAATGGTTGTACCGCTAATACTCAACGATGCGCCAGTACAGGTGGTCGCCGCATTCGGCGGTGCGGCAAATACCAGGTCGGCGGGCATGGTATCGCTTACCGCAATACCATTCAGTGTATGCGCCGTATTTAGGTTGCCAATAGTCAATGTCAGCGTTGAACTGCTGCCGATCGCCAGTGCGATCGGCGAGAATGCTTTGGTGATCGTCGGTGCATTGAGCACGATAGTGGTTGCGGTTGGCGGCGTGTAATCACTGGTGGTCAACGTGGCATCGATAATCGCATTGCCAATCAGGGCATAGGCAGAATTGGTATAGCTGCCCGGTGTCGCAGGTAACGTCGCCTGGAAAATCAGCGAACGCGTGGCCCCGCCCGGAATATCAAACAACGACGACCAGTCGTGCACAGAACCATTAATATAGGGATCGGCAAATGGCACATCATTGAATGTGGTCGAGCCCGGAACATAAGTGGCACCCGCTGGCAGGGTATCAACGAAACTATCGAGACTGACTGTATAAGCACCGTAGTTGGTAGCGCTCAGTGTATAAGTCACTACCCCACCCTGCTCTGGCAGCGTGGCATGACTCACTGATTTGCTCAGCAATATTTCATTTTTTGCCGGCAGGATGGGTAACAGACCACCCGCCGCCGCATAAGCACCTTTGTCGAGGGCGGTATGCTTGATCTTGGTACCGCTGGCTATATAGGAAACCGGTGACAGCGTGGTGGTCGATTCTGTGGTCGAAACCGGGCGGAAATAGTAGATCGCATAATAATGGGTATCCGAAGACGACGGCAGCGTGTCGATATACAGGGTGTTGTTGAAGGTACCCGTATTACCTACAGACAGCACAATACTGGTCGCCACCAGCTCGTAGGCATCGGCGCGCCAGTCAGTGAAGGTGGCCGGATTGAAAGACAACGGGCCCGATTCCGCACCCGTACAACCCGATGGCGAAATACAGCCGATTGTGCCGGTATCTCCATCCACGGTCAGCGTAGTAGTCGCACCCAGTATACTGGGGTTGATATCCGCCCAGATCGCGTTGACCGTATTTGGATTCGCCTCAACCACATCATCATCAATAGTGATGGATAAATTTGATGTATTTATCGGGGTAACAACACCACCACCAGCCGCCACTGGCTTACCCTCATAGATCTTAACATCATAGAACTGTGTTCCCGAAACCGGCTTGGCGGTATAAGTGGAACAGACATAAAAAAATACCGCCCTGGTTTCACCTGCATCCATCGGCCCGAAATGGAAGATGCCATCATCGTTACCACCCATGGACAGGTAGCCACCAGTGAAACCATCCAGCGTTACCCAGGCATCGGTAATGGCCGTTGTGGTGGTTACGTCGAACGACAGGTAGGTGCACTTCGGTGAAGTAGTTGTCGTATCCGCATTTGAATTACTATAGAAAACCGGTGACGAAGTCTGCGCAACAGTGACTGCAGCCTGTGCTTCTGTGGCAAACAATACCATCAACAACAGGACGATGGACGACAGCAATTGTGGCAGACCGCGAAAAAAAGAGAAGTAACTCCTGACAGGTTTGTTTATCATTTCTTTATTGTTTTTGAGCCGTCTTCTTATGCAATCTGGCGCACATGGATTTTACAACATTTAGGATAGTCACCACAGTTTTTAACCTTTCAGTTACAATTTATATTCATTCTTAAACAATAGTACGCAGTGTTCCAGCATTCAAGCCAATTAGCAACCACCTGTAATCTCAGCTTATTTTTAATTTCCCGCACCTGCCAGGTAAAAAATGCCTGTTATTCGCACCATATATAGTGCTTGACTAAAGACAGGCATACATTCTATAGTATTGCGCATAATAAAAAACTCGCTTCTATTACTGAAAAACCAACAGGACACGTAGAATGCACCGACATAATTATTATTTCACAGGAAAATCAGGCCAGCGCCCTGTTGAGCTGGTATGTTCATTATCAGAAAAGGAACCAGATCAATAAGAAATCAGTGTCCACCAGTTATGGAAACTAAAAATAATAAGCCACGGAGGCAGGAGTAAAACTAAAAGGCGACTTTCTTTATGAAGGTCGCCTTTTTTATCTCAGCGTAATTAACACATGAAAATTATTGAAGTCATTGTAAACAAACAATACCACGACACGATTAAGGTGATTGCCGAACACCATCAGGTCGATGATGTCTGGTTTGGCGCCGAAGATGAAGACGAACGCATCAACGCTCGGTTGCTGGTGACACCTGGAAATCGTCAGGCAGTACTCGATGAGTTGCAGGAGGCCTTTCAGACTTCAACCGGGGCACGCATTCTCATCCTGCCCGTTGAAACCACACTAAGCAGTAATAAAACATCTGAAGAAAAAGAAAAAACTTCCGGCAGCTCATCCACCATATCCCGTGAAGAAATTTTTAGCCAGGTAAAAAAGGGCGCCCAGCTTGATCAGAACTTTTTTATACTAGTTGTATTTTCATCCATTGTTGCCGGAATCGGCCTGCTCGAAAACAATATTGCTGTAATCATCGGCGCCATGGTCATCGCTCCGCTGCTTGGCCCCAATATCGCCTTTGCCCTGGGCAGCTCACTGGGCGAAAAAAAATTGATGTGGCAATCGCTCAAGGCCATCGCCTCCGGCATCATTCTGGCCGTACTGGTGGCCATAATCATTGGCTTTATCTGGCCCCTGGATGTCGAAACTCAGGAAGTCCTCATGCGCACCGAAGCCAACTATGCCGGCACCGCCATCGCCCTCGCCTCAGGCGCAGCCGCCGCCCTGTCACTGGTCACCGGCGTATCGGGCGTACTCATTGGAGTCATGGTCGCGGTTGCCCTGATGCCACCCGCCGTCACCATCGGTTTAATGCTGAGCACCGGAAATATGCCACTGGCACTGGGTGCAACGCTATTACTGGCGGTAAATATCGTCTGCATTAACCTGTCAGCCAAACTGGTATTTTTGATCAAGGGGATACAACCGAGAACCTGGCTGGAAGCACGGAAAGCGAAACAGTCACAAAAATTGTATCTAATAATCTGGTTAATACTGCTGACCACACTGGCCAGTATTATTTATATCCGGCATAACACCTTTTAAAAAAATAAGCACTCACTTTTTTGTTACTCGGCCAGGAACTCATAAAACTGCTTCGTCCTGCCCTTAAATAACCTGTCCTGACTATACGCAGTAAAGGCCAGCGACTGTTTTGATATATGCTCACCGCGATCGCCACACTCCATTGATTGCGCTTTCAACAAACCATGTTTAATTGAATAACATTTAAAACTATCGGGCAGGCCCACATTGGTTTCAACCATTAAATCGTCACTCAACCAGTTAATGCTGCCCGCTGCATAATACTCAGCAAAGTATTCATCAGACTCAGTACCGTACAATGATTTACCCGCAAAGGCCGTTGACGGCTCAATATTCAAAAGATCAAAAATAGTGGGCGCAATGTCTCTTTGTGACGCATAACGATTAACAAGTTCTGCCTGCACCAGATTTTCAGAATAAATAATTCCCGGTATCAGGTATCGTGATAAAGCATTGCTACGTTTGCCCGAAGTATGATCTGACAATATAACAAAAATGGTATTTTCGTAATAAGGTTTTCCTTTTATATTATCGAAAAATTCTTCCAGCGCCTGATCAGCAAAGTGCAGGATATTAATTTTTTTATCCCGACCGTGTTTTTTGCCAAAATGCGGCTCAACACCTTTGGGCAATTTTATATCGTGGGTACTATTGGTATTAATACCGACCATGAACGGCGGCGACATGGCATCGATTTTTTCCAACGCAAAATCATAAATATCGGGGTCGTGCGCACCCCAGAAATTGCGCTCGTAACGTCCCGCTTCCATGTGCTCCTTGGCATAGCTATCCAGCATACCCATGCTTTGAGCAAACGCACCGGTGCCACTGGTGTCCTCATGTGTACCCTGAAAGAAAGCCGTATGCCAGCCCCTGTCTTTTAAAATATTTGGCAGGCATTCGTATTTAAAGTTTTGCAGGCTGGATTGCGCCACTGTGCCACCCAACGGGTTTTGCTGGGAACACAGAGTCGTAAACAGACCTTCGGTAGTTCGAGTTCCACCCGCAATAACACCCAGTGGCGCTAAAGACTTTTCAACCAGAGAATCAAAGAACGGCGTGGTTTCCAGATCATAGCCATAACTCGCCATAATCTCTGCTGGCCAGCCTTCTAGAAAAATAAAAATCAGATTGTAGGGTTTTACTTCAGTACCCTGATTAATTTTTTTGGTGGGATGCTGTGGATAAAGTTCACGCATGCTGGCTTTGACATCAACACCTTCGGGCACTGCCACCTCAACCCGACGAATTTCTTTAGAACTATTCAACACCCCGTAGATAATGCTGTAAGTACCATTCATGGCCACAATGGCCTGTTTTGCATCACCAATTTTAAAAGCCGTAATCACGCTTTGCGGCAGACCGGTAAAACCGCCACGAACCAGGACAATCGATATAAAAATAATTAGAAAAAAGTTTACTTCATACTGCAAATTAAAACGCAACGTAAAACCTGGCCTGTTACCCAGATACGATAAAATGTGACGCAAAATAAAAATAACCACGACCATTGTCATCAGGCCAATAGCTAAACAGGCCAGAATAAACAGGCCATGCTGAGTCAGCGCCGTCATCAACAGGCCGGAAGCATCTGCCACCACATCACGCATTTCATAACTAACGTGACGACCCGCATCAACAAAATACATAGCATCGCTGGTTTGCATCGACATCTGTGCAAACAGCGCCAGCAGGAACAGGTTTTTTGTTAAATTAGAAGGCTGAGGTTTCGCCGATGGATCATGCCGTCGTTGGCTGATTCGATAATACGGCCACAACCCTAAACATATAACCAGGGAAATGATCGCCGCTGAAGCCAGGTCAAACCTCACCCCCCAGAACAGGGCGTAGACCGCATCAGCCAGTGGCATTTCACCAATGCTGGTTCGGTTGTAGACCAGAAAAACAACCTTAAAAACAAAACCTGCCAGCGTTAATGCGAACAGGTTTGTCAGATAAAACAGTAATAGGCCACGCGCGGTTTTATGCCAGGCGGACGAAAGCACTTCACTACTAAATGTTTTTTGCAGAAACATAGATAATCCAGAATCAGAATATTTTCTCGTTAATCAGGTAATATTGGCCTAAAAGAATATATCGCCACACGAAAATGCGTATATTACAATCTAAAGAGCATTTAAGACATACATAACAGATTGAAAAAAATGGCAAATAATAAAATGAATTCCGATCACATCGACTGGTTCAGGGCCTCAGCGCCCTACATCCACACCCATCGCGGCAGCACTTTTGTCATCCTGTTTGGTGGCGAGGCGGTCGATCATCCAGGTTTTGCCCATTTAATTCACGATATTGCCCTGCTCGGCAGCCTCGGTGTGCGCCTGGTGCTGATACACGGTGCACGTCCTCAAATCGAAAAACAGTTGAACACCCTCGGACTGGATTCAACATTTTCAGATGAGCTACGCATCACGCCTTCAGAAAACATGCCGGGTGTCGAACAGGCGGTGGGTCAGGTACGCATGGCCATCGAAGCCCAGCTTTCCATGGGCCTGCCCAATACGCCGATGGCCGGTGCAGCGGTACGTGTGGTCTCGGGTAATTTTATTACTGCACAACCTTATGGCATCCACGACGGCGTCGACTTTGGCCAGACCGGCAATGTCAGGCGAGTTGATGCCAGGGCCATTAACAGCCAGCTCGAACAGAACAATATGGTACTGGTTTCACCCATTGGATATTCACCCACGGGTGAAACTTTTAACTTACGCGCCGAAGATGTTGCCACCGAAACCGCGATTGCACTCGAAGCCGACAAGTTAATTTTTATTATGGAAAGCAACGGCGTTACTGATGAAGCCGGCGAACTGCTGCAACAACTCAATATCATGCAGGCCGAACAGTGGCAGAAAAATCACGGCCAGAAAACAGACCACGACAAAATCACACAATCTCATTTGAATAAAGCCGCCCACGCCTGCCGCAACGGTGTCACCCGTGCCCACCTGATCAGCCGAAATATCGATGGCGCCCTGCTGCTCGAACTCTACAGCCGCGACGGTGTTGGCACCCTGGTCAGTGCCGATAACTACGAAGGCCTGCGCACCGCGACCATCGATGACATCGGCGGCATCATGGAACTGATCAGCCCGCTGGAGGAACAGGGTATACTGGTCAAGCGCTCGCGCGAACAGCTGGAACTGGATATCCACAACTTCACCGTCATCGAACGCGACAGCATGATCATCGCCTGCGCGGCACTGTTCCTGTTCCCGGAAGAAAAGGCCGCCGAACTCGCCTGCCTTGCGGTGCACCCCGACTACCAGCAACAGGGACGGGGCAACGACTTGATGGAACACATTGAATGGCAGTCACGCAAACAGCACATCACCGAGCTGTTCACCCTCACTACCCAAACCACGCATTGGTTTCTGGAGCGTGGTTTTAATGAGGTACCCATAGAAAACCTGCCGATGGAAAAACAGTTGCTGTACAACTACCAGCGTAAATCAAAAATTCTCCACAACAAACTGGCCTGATTAAACACCATGATTGCCCCCATACTACAGGTTCCCCAGAGCTCTATCGAAGAGACCGTCAACATCGCCATTCACGAAGATGTCGGTGACGGCGACCTGACCGCACGGCTCATCCCCGAAGATGAAATCACCATCGCCAACGTCATTAGCCGTGAAGACTGCGTGTTATGCGGCATGGACTGGTTTGAAGAAGTCTTCCGCCAGATCGACGATGAAATACTGATTGAATGGAATTTTGAAGACGGCGATGCCCTGGAAGCAGGCCAGGCTATTTGCAGCCTGAGCGGTTCGGCAAGAACCATCCTGACCGGTGAAAGAACCGGGCTGAATTTTTTGCAGACCCTGTCCGCGACCGCTACGCTTTCAGCTAACTATGCCAGCGCTGTGGTTGGTACAGATGCAGTTGTGCTCGATACGCGCAAAACCATACCCGGACTTCGCCTGGCACAGAAATATGCCGTCAGTTGCGGCGGCTGCCAGAACCATCGCATAGGCCTGTACGACGCCATCCTGATCAAGGAGAACCACATACTGGCCTGCGGAAGCATTGAAAATGCGATTGAAGAAGCTCGCATCCACAACCCGGAAATGCCGATAGAAGTTGAAGTTGAAAACATCAATGAACTCAATCAGGCACTGGCTGCGGATGCTAACCGTGTATTGCTCGATAATTTTACTATCGAACAACTTAAAGAAGCGGTAAAAATCTGCAATGGCAAAATTCCACTGGAAGCCTCGGGCAATGTCACACTGGATAATATTCACGACATCGCCCTCACCGGTGTCAATTTTATTTCAACCGGCGCCCTGACCAAGGACATCAAGGCCATCGACCTGTCCATGCGTTTTGCCTGAAAACTTCCTGTAACCAGTATCCATGTTAATCACCAGCAGCCGCATTATTTATCGCAGCACCTTTCTGTTCACCGTCATCATCGCCGGCTGTCTGTTCACCCCTTTTTTCCAGAAAGGCCATATGCCAAGACAAAGCCTGAGCGCAAAAATAACCTGCTGGTGGCATAAAAAAATGGGGCAAGCTCTGGGCATACCGGTTCAGGTTTTTGGCAGTCCCGATAATCGCCCTACCCTGTTTATCGCCAACCATATTTCATGGTTTGATATCCACGCCATCGGTGGAATTTTAGCAGTACGTTTTCTCTCCAAAGCCGAAGTCGCAAAAATGCCCATCATGGGCTGGCTGGCATCACGCGCCGGTACACTCTACATTTCCCGAGGCGGGAAAACCGCTTCACAACAAGCCATACAAACCATGGTCGACGCACTCAAACAGGATCAAAACGTCATCCTGTTCGCCGAAGGCACCACCACCGACGGCAACATCAAACACTTTCACAGTCGGCTAATCCAGAGCGCCATAGACGCCGGCTGCAACATCCAGCCCATTGCCATTCGTTACCCACACCACAAACAACTGGCACACCCTGCCGCGCATTTTATTGGTGACATGTCATTGGGGGAATCGCTGGCAAATATATTGCGTGCAAAAACATTGAGTGCGGAGATTCATTTTTTGGATGTGATTTCTACGGGGGATAAGAGTCGGGGTGAGTTGGCGCGGGAGGCTGAGGGGATGGTTCGGGGGGTTGTTGAAAAACAAGAAGATTAAATTTCACAGTATCCGATGAAACCGAATAAGACCTATTCTCACTCCCTTTAATTATTGAAATGCAAATGCATAGGCTATTACTGCCACTACAAATATCACCATAACAATCATAATTTCTTTGTTTTCTTTCATGGTTCCCCATACAAGACCAAAGAAGTCCAGAACCCTATCCACACCAAAAACAAACCCAACAAGCGCTGAACCAAACAATATAGATGGCCACCATTCCAATATAAATTGATATTCCCATATCAATACATCCATACTTCCACCACGCCCACTCAGAATCATCGATAAAATCGGGCCAAAAACTAAAGTTAGTACCGCAACAAAAACGATGAAAAATGAAGAAAAAAGTCGATCATAAATTGTAAACGGTTCTTCCTTGCTCTTACGCAGTCTCGCTACACGCCTGACCTGCTCTTTTAATTTGCGAATTTTATTTTTACACTGCAATAAATACATAGAGCCACAGTTTGGGCAACGAGGCGGATTTGATGTAGCTCCATCAATTTTAAATTTGCAATCCCTACAAATATAAGACATGGCAATATCTCTGATCCCTAATGATAGTGAGTTAAATTGTGGCAGAATTAAAAATTCAGACCACTTTACCCCCCCCTTTTTTTAATCTTTTATATTTGACTAACAATTACCAACAACATAAACATATAGATCAACAAAAGATACGGCATTACCGCATGGAGACGCCCCGTTTTTATCGCTTTATTTAACAGCGCAAAACCCACCAACTTATTTCCTTCTAGCAACATTGGCTTGATAAAATTATTCATTTTTTCTTCTTCAAAAACTGTAAATGTGGTCTTTATCATTACATAATTAACACCTGAAACAATAGCATTATCTGTAAAAAAAACATCTTCGACTGCATGCTTCCCTAAAACACCATTTGATTCCAGCATGATTTCTCCATTTGTTGTTATACCAACCTTACATGTCAATAATGCTTTCATGTGATAGTGAAGCATCCAAACAAGCGGCAACATAAACAGCATGACTGATCCCATAAGAACAACAATTTCATAGAGACTCTCTTCAGAAACAAAATCAACTATAAGAAGTAGTACAGTAGTAAGAATTAAAAGAATAGCAGACCATTTTATATTTTTGATTTGTCTATTCATTTGATCTTTAAATTTATCATTTATAGACACCCAATAAACATCCTGCCCATCAAAAGGTATTACTTTAAGAGTATGCAATCCATGATATTTTGTTTTTTCAGATTTAGGTATTTTTTTAGAGTTCGCATCCAATACAGCGGCAACAACTCCAAGCAGAAATAAAGGAACCAATAACACCCAAACCCAAACGTCATACCATTGATGATATTTTTTAGAATTATTATGCGCCTGCGCTAGCACATCCCTAAATGCTTTATTGCCAAACACCTCAATAGTATCACCATCAAAATCAACACTTATGAGATCAAAATTTTCCGCACTAGCAATTAACACATCATTTTCTCGCGCTAGCATTTTTATAGGATCCCACTCTAATTCAAGAGCCACACGCTTATACGGTCTTCTATTTAGATCCATCAATATTACATCACCATATTTAAGCTCACTATTGTCATTAATTACCCATAACTTGCCATCTAATGTTTTTACAACATTCGTCGGCCACTTTCTACGGCTACTACCTATTTCATTTTTAACACTTGCTTCCCATATCACTTGATCTACATTATTCGGATCTAGAGCAACAATTCTGTGATGGTTAGTATCACTTACAATAAGTTCATTATTATTAATAAAGAGATTGTTTGGATACCGCAATCCATCGCTCCCTTCTGTTTTATCAAGCTGCCTCTCACCCTTAATATCATAAACAAGTATACGATGACCCTCTCCATCACTTATATAAATCCTATTATTCTCTTCATCAGGAAAAACTTTCACAAGCCCCGATAGCTCAACACTTTTAAAATTAATTTGATTACATTTCCTGCTGTCATGGCTGCACCGAAAAACCCGACCTGGTCGAGCAAGCACAACAATCAACTCTCCACTACTTAATACCTGAATATCTGTAATAAGATCGTTAGATAGGCCTAGCTGCTCTAAAGTCACTTCATCAACTAACCTCCCTTTTGAATCAAGCTGATAAATAGTAAAGCCGACATTAATGTATATATTTTTTTTATTATCACTGCTCAATACTGAAGGGCCAGTATACAAAGTAGAATCTGAACTTCTGTTTACACTTACTGCAACAATAATTAATATGCCAAAAATAACGATGAGAGCTAAAAATTCTTTTAACTTCATATTATTTCCCCTGTAAATTAATATGTAGATACCTAATTAAGTCCAACTCTGCACCCTCCCCAATAACCCTGTGCTATTTTTGATATGAATGTATTTTTTTACGTGATAACCACAACTAGTGCAAGCTTTTCCTTGTTTTTGACTTTGATTTTTGCTTTACCCTTCCCCTTTACATCTTGCTGAGCCATGTGACTTTGGTAGGACAAATCGGGCAGGATGCCCGATTTAGTTTCGCGAGCGGGATTGCGAGTCGAAACGGCGCGTAGGCAAAGTTGCATGGCTCGGGAACCCGTTAGCAAGCACCCCGGATTCAGCAAAGCGAAATCCGGGAACTTCCTAAACTGCCCCGGATTCCGTTACCCTACATCCGGGCTACACGAATTAGTCAAGTTTAGACAAATCCCTAACCGCCCCCTTATCCGCACTGGTCGCCAGCAAGGCATAAGCCTTCAACGCCGCACTCACCTTACGCGGCCGTGCTTCCTTCGGTGCCCAGCCCAACTTGTCCTGCTCTGTCCTGCGTTGTGCCAGTTCTTCTTCAGACAACAAAACATCAATCGAACGATTCGGGATGTCGATACGGATTTTGTCGCCATTGCGCACCAAACCGATGGCACCACCGGCGGCCGCTTCGGGTGAGACGTGACCAATCGACAGGCCGGAGGTGCCGCCGGAAAAACGGCCATCGGTCAACAGCGCGCAGCTTTCGCCGAGGCCTTTCGACTTGATATAGGACGTTGGATACAACATTTCCTGCATGCCCGGCCCGCCTTTCGGGCCTTCGTAACGCACGATGACCACGGCGCCTTCCTTGACCCGATCGTTGAGGATATCGTCCACGGCCTGATCCTGCGATTCGGTGATGTGCGCGGTGCCTTCGAACACATGAATGGATTCATCGACACCCGCGGTTTTGACCACGCAACCATCTTCGGCGATATTGCCGTGCAATACGGCAAGTCCGCCTTCACTGCTGTAGGCGTGCTCCAGCGAACGGATACAGCCATTCTCGCGATCGTCATCCAGCGATGGCCAGCGCGTGCTCTGGCTAAACGCGGTCTGAGTGGGAATGCCGGCCGGGCCGGCCTTGAAAAATTCAGCGATCTCGGCATCGTTATTGAGCGTAATATCCCATTGCGCCAGCGCTTCCTGCATAGTGCCGCTGTGCACTGTCGAGCACCGGGCGTCAAGCAGGCCGGCGCGGTTGAGCTCGCCAAGGATGCCGAAGATGCCACCGGCACGGTGCACGTCTTCGATATGGTATTTGGGCGTGTTCGGTGCCACCTTGCAAAGCTGCGGTACCTTGCGGCTTAGTTCATCGATATCTTTCAGGCTAAAGTCGACACCGGCTTCCTGTGCGATAGCCAGCAGGTGAAGAATCGTGTTGGTTGATCCGCCCATCGCAATATCCAGCGTCATAGCATTATTAAACGCCGCTTTCGTGCCGATGTTGCGGGGCAACACGCTGTCATCGTCCTGCTCATAGTAGCGTTTGCTCAGTTCGACGATCAGCGAACCGGCACGCTTGAACAACACCTCTCGGTCGGCGTGGGTGGCAACCACAGTGCCATTACCAGGCAGGCTCAGGCCCAGTGCCTCACTCAGGCAGTTCATCGAGTTGGCGGTAAACATGCCGGAACAGGAACCACAGGTCGGGCAGGCAGAACGCTCGTACTCGGCCACGGTTTCATCACTGGCACTGTCATCGACCGCAATCACCATGGCATCGACCAGGTCCAGGGCATGATCGGCAAGTCTGGTCTTACCGGCTTCCATCGGCCCGCCGGTCACGAACACCACCGGGATATTGACGCGCATCGCCGCCATCAGCATGCCCGGTGTGATCTTGTCGCAGTTGGAGATACAGACCATGGCGTCGGCACAATGAGCATTGACCATGTACTCGACCGAATCCGCGATCAGGTCACGACTCGGCAGGCTGTACAGCATACCGTCGTGACCCATCGCGATGCCGTCATCAACGGCGATGGTGTTGAATTCTTTGGCGACACCGCCGGCTTTTTCGATCTCGCGAGCGACCAGTTGGCCCATGTCTTTAAGGTGCACATGCCCCGGCACAAACTGGGTAAACGAATTGACCACCGCGATAATCGGCTTCTGGAAATCATCATCTTTCATTCCGGTCGCGCGCCACAGTGAGCGGGCACCGGCCATATTACGGCCTTCGGTCGTGGTTTTAGAGCGGTAACGGGGCATAACACACCTTTGGGTTAATTATGAATATTGAACGCGCAAGGATAACAAATTTTGGCCGGGAACATGAGTGGTTGAAGCAATAACAGGCAAAAAAGTCACACCACCAGATTGGATCAAACCTTATGTTCTACTGCTCACTATCGGAAAACACTACGCACTCAAACCACGCCGCTCATACACCAGATACACCAATGGTATAACCAATAGCGTCAATACGGTCGAAACAAAAGTTCCAAAGATCAGTGATACCGCAAGTCCGCCAAACACGGGGTCAAAAATAATAATAAAGGTGCCAAGAATAATCGCGAATGCCGTCAGCAAAATTGGACGCAAGCGAGTAACACCTGCTGCCAGAACCGCTTCATCCAGTGAATTGCCTTTACGCCGGTACTCAAGAATAAAATCAATCAGCAATAGTGAGTTCCGCACCACGATACCCGCCAGTGCAATGACACCAATCATCGAAGTCGCTGTAAAATACTGTTCCGTTATTGCATGTCCCGGCAGGACACCAATGATGGTTAGTGGTATTGCGCCCATCACAATTAATGGAATCATGAACGAACGGTAGTAACCGACCAGCACAATATAAATCATCACTATCGCTACAGCGAATGCTGAACCCAGATCACGGAACACATCCAGTGTTAAACGCATTTCACCATCCCAGCGAACAGCATAACCTGAAGCAGATGGATCAGCCATAAAATACTGGGTCAGCTCAACCCCATTTGGTAATGTATTATTATTCAGGTAATCCCACATCTTATATACCGCATACACCTGGCTGGTCGATGCAAGCTCACCGGTCACATAGACAACTGGATACTGGTCTTTATGCAAAATTGGTTTTGGCGAAATGGTTTTTTCAACCTGTGCAATTTCCGAAAGCGCAACCTGACGCCCCTGTGGTGTCGTAAAGAATACTTTTGACAGATCTTTCGGCCCGGTGCGATGTTCTACTGGGACACGAAAACGAATCGGCACAGGCTCTTTTTCATCTTCGATATGTACAGTGCCCACATCAACACCAGCAACAAAGGCTTGCAGGGTTGTGGCAATCGTCGCTGGCGGTATACCCGTAAGCATGGCTTTTTTACGGTCAACAACGATGTCGTATTCAACAAGGTCATCTGTGACCGTATCATCAATATCAACGACATCACCAGTTACTTCAAAAACTTCACGACGCAATTCTTTGGCTATGCTACGTAATGTGTCGTAATCAGGCCCGTAAAGTTCGGCGAGCAAGGTAGCGCGCACGGGTGGCCCCGGTGGATCTTCGACCAGCTTGATATTGGCGCTGGTTTTTTTCGCCAGATCGGCAAGCTGTGGGCGCATGCTCAACGCAATATCAATCGAAGATTGATCTCGCTGATGTTTATCAATCAAATTAACACGCACTTCGGCCATGTTTGCTCCCTGCTTCAAACCCGAGCCACGTAACAGTCCATTAAAATCAACCACACCCGGATGGCCGACACTGGTTTCCCAGGTTTCCACCTGGGGATACTGCCGGACGATATCACCGATACGTCGCGTAACATAATCAGTTTCCTCCAGCGTAGTAGCCTCAGGCATATCGACAGTCACAACAAAGGTGTTGGTATTGTTCTTCGGTAGCATCTTGAACTGTACCCACTGGTATACCGGCATGACCATAACTGCTAACAACAACAGCAATACAGCAACAAAAAACAGGTTACGCGCTAGTCGGCTCACTATCATCGATTTCATTATGTAGGCATAACTTCGCTCGAGCATTCCCTGATGTGTCTCATGGGCAACACCCTGCTCGTGGCCTTTGATTTTAAGAAAACGATACGCCGCCCAGGGCGCAACCGTATAGGCAATGACCAGTGAAGATAACATTGCCACCGGCACGTTAAACGGAATGGGCGACATATACGGCCCCATCATGCCAGTAACCCAGAACATCGGCAGGAAGGCCAGAATAACGGTAAACGTTGCAAGATTAGTGGGCTTGCCAATTTCGTTAACCGCCCGTATTGTCGAACGCAAACGGTCAACCTGCTTGCCCGCGTAATGACGGAAGATATTTTCGATAACCACGATCGAATCATCAACCAGCAGACCCAATGACAGGATTAATGCGAACAATGTAATTCGGTTAATACTCTGGCCTGCAACATAACCAATAGCGAGCGTGATAAAAAGAATCAGCGGGATGGTAACCGTTACGATTGAGGCAGCCCGCCAGCCCAGAAAAATGACCAGCAATGCGACCACAGTAATGATGGCAATAGCCATATGCTCCATCAAAACATTCACGGCATCATTGGCTTTAGCCCCGTCATTACGGGTAATAACAATATCCACCCCATCCGGCAACGAGCTCTGCCGAATACGCTCAAGTTCTTCAATTACGTCCTGCGCAACACTCACTGCGTTACTGCCGGCCTGTTTTGCAATTGCCACAGTCACTGCGGGTATCTCGTAGTCATTAGGCTTTTTGTCTGCGAATGCCGGACCGAAACCAATACGCGTTACCTGGTCAATTTCCTCCGGCCCATCAATGATCATGGCCACCTGTTTCAGGTAAACCGGTTGATGCCGTGAAAGACTGACAACAAGATTGCCAACATCTTCGGCATTCTTTAATGCTCCACCCGCCTGCACCAGTGCAAGCTCGTTACCTCCAACAAAATTGCCTGAAGGCATATCCAGATTGGTTGCTTCTACAACATCGCGGATATCTTCCAGAGTAACGTTGTAATTGCGCATGCGTTCCAGATCCAGCTCAACACGAATTGCACGTTTTCTTCCGCCATGCACATAAGAAACTGCTGTGCCTTCAACACGACGCAACTTTTCAAGTACATCATTGGCTACCGCCCTGAGATTGCAGTCCTGCGCTCCACCGCAGGATAATGAAATGGTGAGAATCGGCACATCATCAACGTCCACTGGCTTGATTAGCGGCTGCATAGTCCCCGGTGGCATACGATCGATATTACTCATGACACGGTCATACAACCGGATCAAGGCATCTTCCTTATCCTCACCAACTTCGAACTGTACGCTGACCACGCCCATCGAGTTCATCGCCATGCCATAGGTATGATCCATGCCGGCCAGGCCCTGCACAATTGCTTCGAGCGGCTTTATAATAAGCTGCTGAATTTCCTGAGGAGAAGCGCCCGGCTTCTGTACAATAATATTTGCCGCTGGCACTACGATAGTGGGGTTTTCTTCCCGCGGTGTAACCAGAAAAGCATAGACCCCAGCAAGAAATGCAAACAGCATAATTAACAGCGTTAATTTGCTATCGATAAAATAAAGCGCAACCCGCCCGGCAATATTTAAATCCCTGTCTGAATCCTGTTCACTCATTGCTATCTCGATATTTCCAAAAGACTGCCATCATGCACCTTATCCAGTTTATCTGCCAACAGCATTTCATGACCAAATAAACCACTCAGGATTTCCACCTGTTTAGTTGTAGTTTTGCCTGGGCGCACCATGCGAAAACGTGCTTCGTTGTTTTCAACGACGAACACGCCCGGAATGCCATAGCGTGTCACCAATAGCGCACGAGGGACCGTTATAACCTGGCCCTCCGCCAGATTAACAGACAGGGTAACAAGTTGTTTTTTACTCACTGACAATGCCTGTTTACCTGAGCTTTCAGCATGTACAACACCGGCGATCAATAATAATGCCGTTAACCATAAAGAATAAACCGGCCTCATGGTGATACCCCCGCTGGCAGTGATAAATTACCCGTAGCCAAAGGCAATGCAACCCGGGCAACATCCAGGTTCAGTTGTGCCGTGAGTTTTTCCATACGCGCTTCGCTATAGAGACGTTCAGACTGAAGCAGATCCAGCAAAATGGTTCGCCCCTGTCCATAACGCTGCTTAACCAGTTTTACTGCCTGCTTAGCCAGCTCAACATTATTTTCAGCTATAGCCAGTCGTTCGCCTGATTCATGCAGACTGTTGTAGGCATCGCGCACCTGCTTGCGTACCGCTTGTTCGAGCGCCTGAAGCTGCCACTGCATTTCGCGTTGTTTCGACCGCTTAATATCAATCTTGCCACTACTGGTGCCATCGTACAGGTCAAAACTAATCACACCCATAATGCTCGATGACTGGCTGTCAAAACCGGGATTATCGTCATACCAGTTGGAGCTGGCAACGAGATCGATTTTCGGCCTGCGCACGGATCGTTCAGCATCAACACCTGCTTTTGCCGCCTGCACCATAGCGCGGGCCGCAGCTAGATCCTTGCGCCTGTCGATAGCTTTATCCTCATAGGATTTAACTGCACTCTCAGCACTAACAGTTTTCATTTTCGTCGGCATAAGATTAATCTCGCTGTCCATGGGCAAGCCGAGCACCACTTTAAACTGATCAATTGCAGACTGTAGACGGGTTTCAGCCTGTTCGCGTTGTGAACGAATGGCGGCAAGGTTAACAGCCGCCGCAAGCTTGTCTGACTCTACAATTCGCCCTTCACTGGCCAGCCTGGATGTTGTCCTGGCATGCTGCGATGCGGCTTCAACCGCATCCTCTGAAATCTGCCGGCTTTGTTTAGCTGCTAATACATTCAGGTAAGCAGTGGTCACTGCATATGCTATTTTTTCTCGTTCGCGCTGGTACTGTAACCGAACATGCTTTTCAGTTTGCTCCGCGTTTTCAATCATGGCGGATACCCGACCACCGTTATACAGCGACCAGCGTAATGCTAGCTGTGTAAAATACAGCTCAGAAGAATCCGGGTCATTGAGCAGGCCTGGTGCGAAATCAGCAGCAGCAACCTGGCGGGTGTTGAGCCTGTCAGCAAAAGCATCAAGCGGGTTATCACTCAAACGCGCCGTATGTGAGATGGTGAGCGTCGGCATTTGGCCTGCTTTACTGACACTGGTCTGAGCACTCGATGCCTGTAGCTGATGCTGAACCGCGTTGAGCTCAGGATTATGCTCAAGCGCATACAGGACAGCAGTATCGAGGTTAAAGTCCTGTGCCTGCAGAGCGCTACTGCTGAGCAATACAGCAGCAAACATCAGCATATTGAAAAGGTATCGAAAATCCATCTTTATCTCTCACATAAAAATAAGCAGGAGCACACCCTGCTGATACAAATATAAGAACTATCTAACATAGCGCCATACTGCCTGATTACAAGGGCAGAAGCCGGATAAAAAGGCATTATGAATGGTGAGTACGCACCAGATTCGATAGAAAAAACAGCGCAGCCGCTGCCAGCACGATTGCTGGTGCTGTTGGCATATCCCACTGCATTGATGATGCCAGACCCAGCACAACAGATAAAACCGCAAACAATACGGATAACACTACCATTTGCAATGGCGTGCTTGAATACAACCGTGCACTGGCTGCAGGGATAATCAGCAGTGCC
Source organism: Gammaproteobacteria bacterium (assembly GCA_026196545.1). Taxonomy (GTDB): domain Bacteria; phylum Pseudomonadota; class Gammaproteobacteria; order SZUA-229; family SZUA-229; genus LH-M37. The sequence continues at coordinate 10,174 of JAPHSZ010000082.1, read as the reverse complement.
GTAATCAACAGGGCACCGACCACTTTTATCGCTACCGCCACGGTCAGCGCCAGCAACAGCATGAAGATGAAACGCGTTCGGGTCACCGACACACCATCGGTACGCGCCAGTTCTTCATGCACTGAAATCGATAACAGGTCGCGCCATAGATAGGCAAACAGCGAAAGCACCAGCACGGCACCCGCATAAATCCAGACCAGCTCTTCACGACTGACGGCGAGGATGTCACCAAACAGATAGGCCATAAAATCAACATTGGAGCCCTGCCTCTGTGCAATCGACAGCACCACCACGCCCAGTGCCAGTGCGCTGTGCGCCATGATGCCGAGCAGGGTATCAGTCGAGAGTTCCTGGCGTTGTTCCAGCAAAAACAACAATGAAGCCAGCGCAACACCAATCACGGCGACACCAAAAATCGGCAGCATTTCAACGGACACGGCCAGCGCCACACCGAGCAGGGCCGAGTGCGCGAGGGTATCACCAAAATAGGCCATGCGCCGCCAGACCACCACACAGCCCAGCGAACCTGCCAGCAGTGCCAGCCCCACCCCCGCCAGCAGCGCATTGATAATAAAATCATCCACGGTGATGACCACACTCCTTATGATGGGTGCAGACAATGGCACCATTCAATTCGTGTTCATGATCGTGGTGGTGCGAGTACACCGCCATGCCATCGAGCGCATTGCCAAACAGTTTCAGGTACTCGGGGTGTTCGCTAATGTGGTCAGGATGGCCGGTACAACAGACGTGCGTATTCAGGCACACCACCTGGTCGGTCGCCGCCATCACCAGATGCAGGTCATGGGAGACCATCAGAATACCGCAGGCATGATTGTCTCGAATCGAGGTAATCAGTTTATACAGGGCCTGCTGGCCGATGATATCAACGCCCTGTGCTGGCTCATCCAGCACCAGTATATTGGGCTGCTTCAATAAGGCCCTGGCCAGCAGGACACGCTGTAATTCACCACCGGAGATTTTCTGGATGGCTGAATCCATAATATGGCTAACACCGACCTCTGCCAGAACACGGGCAATTTCACCATCTTTATAATGGCCACCCAGCTGTAAAAAGTCCTGCACCCGCAACGGTAACACGGCATTGATACTGGTACGTTGCGGCACATAACCAATGCTCAAATCAGCCCGGCGATAGACCTGACCTTCTGTTGCCTCGCTCAGGCCCAGAAGAATTCGGATCAAACTGGTCTTGCCCGCACCATTGGGACCAATTAAGGTCACTATTTCAGATTCACGCAAACTCAGGCTCACATCTGAAAGAATGGTTTTTCCCTGCAGGCTCAGCCCCAGGTTTTCGGCCGCCAGTAAAATATTGTTTTCCACCTATGGCTCCCAGATAAATTTATCTTTTTCGCTCAGGTAGCTTAATTCCCATTTGAGATTTCATTCGATCGATTTCTTCCTGCTCTAATTTTTTTTGTTGCGCCCTGGCTTTCTCTGCCTGGATTCTCAGGGCCTTTTCAGCACGGTTCCTTTTTTGATTGCAGTTACTCAAATCAAGGCGACTGTTTGATGACTTAACACAGGATTTATATTTATTCATTATTTCAAGACGCACAGAAACATCTTTTAGAATTTTTACTTTGGCCTGCTTGAACTCCCTGTCTTCCGGCTTCTTGGCATTCGCACCTGCCATTACCGCATTACTTAGCAATACCATACAAACCAACATCACTATCGATATAATCTTCATTCTTTATCTCCCGCCAAAAAAAACTGAACCTAGTCAGCCCAATTTGTGAATAAATTGATGCTAAAATCACCCAGCTATCTTATCTTATATTGAAATCAATATCGTGACCAAACAGCTCTACTTTTTTCTCGCTCTGCTTCTATTTACCAGCTCAACCATCGCTGTCGCAAAACCATTAAACATTGTCACCAGTATCAAGCCGGTGCATTCACTGGTCACCGGCATCACCCAGGGTGTAACCAAACCCAAGCTGCTGATGAGCAGTAATCAGTCACCCCATCATTACAGCCTGCGACCTTCTGAACGTCGAATGCTGGCTAAAGCCGATTTAATTTTCTGGATTGGCCCCGGTATGGAAAGTATGATGCCACGCCTGCTCGATAGCCTCAAAAATAAAAACAGGGCGGTTTCACTTATCCAGACACCGGGCCTGAATTTAATGCCGATAAGACAGCTGGATGACGGCCACGGTGAGCATAGCCATGATCATGGGCATACAAAACTCGATGCCCATTTCTGGTTAAACACCCACAATGCTGACATTCTGATTGATGCCATCAGCCAGCAGCTGATCCAGCTTGACCCCGAACACAAACAGCAATACCAGAGTAACAGCCAGCGCTTGCATGGCCAGGTTGCTGAATTAAGAAATAACCTGCAACAATCATTAAGTGCCGTCAAAAAAACTTTTCTGACCTACCATGATGGTTATCAATATTTTGAAAATGAATTTAACCTGCAAAATGCAGGTTTTATTGCCAGTTCTGAATTCCAGCCTGGTGCCCGGCGTATTAGTGAGCTAAAAAAAATAATCCAGGAAAAAAATATCGAGTGTATTTTTTACGATGCCCCCAATATGCCACCAATATTAAAATCACTGTTAGCAGAGAACAAAGCAAAAGCGCTCATGCTCGATCCTGTCGGCACTTCTATACCGCCGGGTAAAAAGCTCTGGTTCGAGCTTATGAATTCACTGGCCAGGCAGTTTATTAACTGTCAGCAAAATATATAATCTTCCTATCTCCTGACTAATTCCAAACAGGCACTTCTAATGGTTCACCAGCAACAACTACGCTTTTCTACAGATGGACGCGGCACCTACAATATCAGTAAACAGATTGGCGAGATCATCAATAAATCAGGGGTTCAAACAGGTATCTGCCAGATTTTTATTCAGCACACCAGTGCCTCCCTGATTCTATGTGAGAACGCTGACCCAACGGTCAGAACCGATCTGGATGCGTTCATGAAGCGCCTGGTACCCGATGGCGACAGTTTATTCAAACATACCGATGAAGGCCCTGACGATATGTCCGCCCATGTGCGTACCATCCTGACTGAAAGCTCACTGTCTATTCCTGTCCACGACGGCAGGGAAAACCTGGGGATCTGGCAGGGCATTTACCTCTGGGAACATCGAACCCATTCATTTAAACGCAACCTCAGCGTCACCATTGTTGGCGAATAACAGAGAGTAAAAATTAACCCTTACTATTATGGGCGCACCACATTAATTGGCGCTTGCTTTGCAAACACACAGGCATACAATTATGACTATGAGTAAAACTTCATTACCTGTTGTTATGTGCTTTTCCGGCCTCGATCCTTCCGGGGGGGCGGGCATACAGGCAGACATTGAATCTGTCAGCAGCCATGGCTGTATGGCCGCGCCCATTATCACCGCTGCTACGGTGCAGGACACACAAAATGTAATGTCTTTTTCACCAATGCCGGCTGATTTAATCATTGAGCAGGCACGTGCCATTTTAGAAGACATGCCAGTGAGCATGATAAAAATAGGCATGGTTGGCAGTGCAGAAATCGCACAGGCGATTCATTCAATACTGGTCGACTACGCCGAAATTAAAGTTGTTTATGATCCGGTTTTCAGCACTGAAAACGACGGCGCACTCAGCACCAGTGACCTAATCGACAATGTCCATGAACTATTGCTGCCACTAACAACGGTTTTAACCCCCAATATTTTTGAAGCCCATGCACTGACACCAGGTTCTGACACCGCTGCGGCGGCGGCTATGGGAATACTCGAAACTGAATGTGAACATGTTCTACTCACCGGCACCCACGGCAAGACCAGCGATGTCGTGCATACGCTTTACAGCAATCACCGTGAACTTGAGCAGTTTCACTATGAACGCCTGCCACACAAATACCACGGCTCGGGCTGCACCCTTGCAGCCAGTGTTGCTGCACTACTGGCCACAGGACTCGATACCACCAATGCCGTTCACCATGCCCTCGACTACACCCACAAAACGCTGGTCAATGGTCGACGCATTGGCATGGGGCAGTACCATCCTGATCGTTTTTTCTGGCTGCACGATACCGATAAAAACACGGCCAGCTGAGATTTCCTGTTGCACAAGCATCCACTGCGCGGGCTTTACGCGATCACTGACGAGCAGCTGATGGCTGAATGTTTTCTGTTCAAAGCTGAACAGGCGCTGCTCGGTGGTGCCAGGCTGATCCAGTATCGTGACAAAAGTGACGACCCGCAAAAACGTCTCAGTCAGGCATCGGCCCTGAAAAAACTCTGCGAACAATACAATGCCCTGCTCATTATCAATGACGACATTGCCCTGGCCAGAACCGTACAGGCTGATGGCGTACACCTGGGCAAAGACGATGTCTCCTTCGGCCATGCTCGCCAGCAACTTGGCCCAGAGACCCTCATCGGCGTATCCTGCTACAACCAGCTCAGCACCGCACTGGAAGCCGAAAAAGCAGGTGCCGATTACGTCGCCTTTGGTGCCTTCTTTACCTCACCAACCAAACCTAAGGCACAGGCTGCCAGCCTTGAATTACTTAAATCCGCCAGACAGCAATTACAGGTTCCAATATGTGCTATCGGCGGCATTACTACAGTCAATGCTCAAACGTTAGTTGAACAGGGTGCAGACATGACAGCCATCATCACTGATTTATTCTCCAGTGATGATATTCAAGCAACAGCCTCACAATTTTCACAGTTATTCAGTTAAAATCGTCCACTATTTTTTAATATCGCCAGACGAGTACCGCATTATGAGCACAATGAACGAGCAATTTCAGGCCGCACAAAATCACATACCCGGTGGTGTTAACTCGCCGGTACGCGCATTTCGAGGCGTGGGCGGTGACCCTGTTTTCATAGAAAAAGCCCAAGGCGCCTACATTTTTGATACCGAGGGCAAGCAGTACATCGATTATGTCGGCTCATGGGGACCGATGATTCTGGGACACGCCCACCCTGAGGTGATTGCTGCAGTCAAGGCCGCCGCCGATAATGGCCTCAGCTTTGGTGCGCCCACCGAAATTGAAACCACTATGTCAGATAAAATCTGCGAGATCGTGCCCTCTATCGAAATGGTGCGCATGGTCAGCTCGGGCACCGAGGCCACCATGAGCGCAATTCGCCTGGCTCGTTGTTATACCGGTCGCGACAAGATCCTCAAGTTTGAGGGCTGCTACCACGGTCACTCAGACTCGCTGTTGGTGAAAGCCGGCTCCGGTGCCCTGACCCTGGGCGTACCCGATTCACCGGGCGTGCCTGCCAGTTTTGCCGAGCATACCCTGACCCTGCCTTATAACAATCTGGAGCAGGTGGCTAACACACTGGCTGAACTGGGTGACCAGATCGCCTGCATCATTATCGAACCGGTCGCTGGCAACATGAACTGCATCCCTCCGGTCGAAGGCTTTCTCGAAGGTGTGCGTGAGCTATGCACTCAACATGGCGTGGTGCTGATTTTTGACGAAGTCATGACCGGCTTCCGCGTCACCCTGGGCGGTGCACAAAGCCATTACGACATCACCCCCGACCTGACCACATTGGGCAAGGTTATCGGTGGTGGTATGCCGGTGGGTGCCTTCGGGGGCAAACGCGAAATCATGGAAAAAATCGCCCCGCTGGGACCCGTCTATCAGGCCGGCACCCTGTCGGGCAACCCGATCGCGATGACCGCAGGTCTGAAAACACTGGAACTGATCTCAGCCCCCGGCTTTTATGATGAGCTATCCAGTAAGGTTGAATACCTGACCGACGGTATTCTCGAAGCAGCCCTATCAGCCGATATAGCCATGACCTGTAACCGTGTCGGCGGCATGTTCGGCCTGTTCTTCTCAGAACAGAAAGTGACCAGTTTTGAACAGGCCACCCAGTGCAACGTTGAACAGTTCAAACAGTTCTTCCACGGCATGCTGGAAGAAGGCATTTACATGGCCCCTTCTGCTTATGAAGCAGGCTTTGTTTCAACCATGCACACCACCGATGAGCTGGATAAAACTATCGCTACAGCTAAAAAGGTTTTGAGCAGTATCTAAATATGCTTTGTTACATTTATAGATGCAGCCGCAAGCCGGATATGTATATCTATCTGGCGGAAGAGGATGATTTCTCAAAAGTCCCCAAAGACATATTCAATAGCCTTGGTATCATTGAATTTGCCATGGAGCTTGAACTCAGCCCCGACAAAAAACTCGCCAAAGAAGACCCCATAAAAGTCATGGCCAATTTGAAAGAAAACAGTTTTCATCTTCAGTTACCTGATGAAACACCCGTCGAAGAACTGATGACAAAAATTGCACAGAAAAAAATTTAAGTCCATGTTTCCCTCAGGTATACTTCTGACTATTCAGCCCTACATCGTTATCAAGCTGAATATTTACTTTCATACAACAGCTATTTAGAGGTATCAAATAATCACCATGAACCAGTTTATTAAAATAATCATTATCAGCGCTATTACATCAGCCATCGCTACCATTATCAGCCTGAAGATGCACAGTGGCGCTGCCAGCATTGAATTCAGCTCGGCACAAATTCCACTATTTTTAATTTCATTTTTCAGCATCCTGATTGCCTGCATTATTACCAGCAAGCTCACGGGTAAAGCTAAGACAACCATCAAGGCTGGTTCCGGCCAGGAAACCGGTACCGTAAAATGGTTCAATGCCGCCAAGGGCTTTGGCTTTATCACCCGTGAAAATGGCGAAGACATTTTCGTTCACTTCCGTTCAATCCAGGGCAAGGGTCACCGCTCACTGGGTGAAGGTCAGACGGTTATTTTCAAAGTTGCCGAAAGCGACAAAGGCCTACAGGCTGTTGATGTATCTAGCGCCTGAATCAGAAACTACACTCAACAAAAAAAGGCTCCTGAAGGAGCCTTTTTTATGCCGATGAAATAATAGCTACTGACCCGTTACAGCTTTTACCAATAACTGACTAACACGCTCGATCTGCTCAATACCGACCTTTTCAAACGCTTCTGAATTAATGGTTGCATTATATTCCTCAGTGCCGTCAGTTGAACTCACATTCAGCATTCCGGAAATCACATTGGTCTTGGAACCCATGTCCTGATTTAGCGAATAATAAGCACTTTCATCAGGCACATAAAAAACTCGCCCTGGTATTCTTACCGCTCTAAACTCTGAGATTATTTCCATATCTGTACCGTCAGCAACAACCGTGAATGACGGATTGAATGCAATAGATGAACTCACGCGATGATCCTCAAGGTCAAAATTGCCAAACTGCACGTTCATATTCACATTGAGTGAGGCCACACCCTTATCATCCCCACCAAACTCATCAACCAGATCACCATTGACTGCGGAATTAATATTCGCCACTCCCATCAGGAAACTGCCGTCTGGATCCATCTTTTCACTGGGATCATAAAGCTTGAGCCCATCTGGCACCAGCGTCACCTGCGCATCGTCAATACTGACACTGGTCACAATATTTTTGTGATTAAGCTGATAATAGGCATCACTCTTCGATACATCAGCAAGCGCAACCACTTCAAATTTTGCATTTTTTAACTCATCAACAAAAGCATTATAGGCCTTATTAGTCAGCCTCTGCATCATGGCCAAATCAGCCTCTTCCATATTTACCTTCATATTGGTGCTATTCATCACTTCCTTATCACGATCCCTGCTGATGGTGACAGCAGTACCATCAACCTTCAGTTTATAAGTTACATTAAAAGCAGGAATCACCAGCTTTTTAACTTTTTCAGTTCTGGCTCCCCGTGTTCTAGAAATATTGACGTAACCACCCGCTGCAGACACCACCTCATCATTCAAAACGGGGAGCTTGTTCGTACCTCCCGAACAGGCAACCAAAACAGAACCAGCTGCCAGCACGACGCCAAAATTAATGAAATTAGGAAAACTCTTAGACATAATAAATCCCTGCACCTTTTGTACTTGAATGGAAAGTCTAGCATAAGAAAGCCTGTAACTCATTCAAATGATCTCTCGTAGTTTTAAGTAATTACTTAATGATAATTTTCTTTTTTCTAGCTATATGATCAATCGTTTTTGCGGCCGTTGCTAACCCAAAACTGGCAGTCACCGCCACGCTGGAGCCATAGCCAAAGGCACAGTCCAGTGACAGCCCAGAAGTACCCGGCTTGCAATACCCCACTTTGCCCTCCTTATCCGGATAACGCTGCTGCTCGATCGAATAGATACAGGGCACGCCAAAGCTGTATTTTTTATTGCTGGTAAAACCATATTTGTAACGCAGCCACGAGCGCACCTTGGCCGCCAGCGGGTCATTCCAGGTGCTCGACAGATCTGACACCTGGATCTGGGTAGGATCGAGCAGGCCACCGGCACCACCGGTAGTGACCACCGGTATCTTGTTACGCTTGCAGCAGTAAATAATTGAAGCCTTTGATTTATAGGCGTCAATCGCGTCGATCACGCAGTCATAGCCACGTTCGAGGATATCGCGCAGGTTGTCACCATCAATGTACTGCTCAATGGTCAAAACTTCGCATTCAGGATTAATATCAAGGATGCGCTGCTTCATGGTCTCGGCCTTGGACTGGCCAATGGTCGATTCCAGTGTATGAATCTGGCGGTTGGTATTGCCCCTGGAAATGGTATCGCCATCGACCAGCGTGATTTTGCCAATGCTTTTTTTTTTAATGTTATGGGGAGCACAGTTTTCTACACCGCCGATACCGACCACACAGATATGCAGCCCATTGATAAACTGCACCATCTCCTCGCCATAGACCCGCGCCAGCGAACCAAATTTTTCTTCAAAATCACTCATCAGGTAGAATACCCACTTCACATATATAAGGTACGATCATGTCATCCAGTAGCAACGATCCATCGCACAAATCTAAAAAAGTCGGCTTCGTCAGCCTCGGCTGCCCCAAGGCCACCGTCGATTCGGAGCATATTCTCACACAGTTACGCGCCGAAGGTTACGACATTGTGCCCACATATGACGATGCCGACCTGGTCGTGGTCAATACCTGCGGTTTTATCGATGAGGCAGTCGAGGAATCACTGGATGCCATCGGTGAAGCACTGAACGAGAACGGCAAGGTCATCGTCACCGGCTGCCTCGGCGCCAAAGGCGATGTCGTGCAACAGACCCATCCACAGGTGCTGGCGGTGAGCGGCCCTCACGCCACCGCCGAGGTCATGGATGCGGTGCACCAGCACCTGCCGCCAGAGCATGATCCATTTATGGACCTGGTGCCTCCACAGGGTATCAAACTGACCCCCAGGCATTATGCCTATTTGAAAATTTCTGAAGGCTGCAACCACAGCTGTACCTTCTGCATCATCCCGGCACTGCGCGGCAAGCTGGTCAGCCGCCCGGTCAACGAGGTGCTGGACGAGGCCAGACGTCTGAAAGATGCCGGTGTCAAAGAACTGCTGGTAATCTCACAGGACACCAGCGCCTACGGCATCGACGTCAAATACAAAACCGAATTCTGGGAGGGTATGCCGGTGAAAACCCGCATGACCGAACTCTGCGAGGCACTGAGCACACTCGGCATCTGGATACGCCTGCATTACGTCTACCCCTACCCGCACGTCGATGAAATTATTCCATTGATGAACGCAGGCAAGGTACTGCCTTATCTAGACATCCCCTTCCAGCACGCCAACCAGCGCATATTAAAAGCAATGAAACGCCCGGCATCCAGCGAGAAAGTGTTAGACCGCATCAAAAAATGGCGCGAACAGTGCCCCAACCTGACCCTGCGCAGCACCTTTATCGTTGGCTTTCCCGGCGAGACCGAAGCAGAATTCCAGGAACTGCTCGATTTTCTCGACGAGGCCCAGCTTGATCGCGTCGGCTGTTTCACCTACTCACCGGTTGAAGGCGCGGTGGCCAATGACCTCGGCGAGCCTGTTCCGGAAGAAATCAAAGAAGAACGACTTGCACGATTTATGGAAAAACAGATTAGCATTAGCGCTGAACGTCTAAAACGAAAAGTCGGAAAAACGATTCAGGTACTGGTCGACGAAATTGATGAGGAAGGTGCTATTGCAAGAAGCATGGCGGATGCGCCGGATATTGATGGCATGAGTTTGACCACGTTGCCGATGATGTCGCTGTGCAGGCCGTACATGATCCCTTTGATCTCGGCTTCGGATTTGGTCAGCAAGAAATTTTTCAGTTCACCCATGGTC
>JAPHSZ010000235.1 GCA_026196545.1 Gammaproteobacteria bacterium | reverse complement strand
TGAAGGAATGCCAGCAAGCCCTGCCAGACTGGAAACTGCATCAACTCAAGAGCGGCGATCGTTTTAAGTTATAATGCCCACCTGCCGGTCTGACCGGCGCAAACTACATTAATACTAGATTCAGGTGAACCATGTTTGACGGACTCAGTGAACGTCTGGCCTCCACCGCCCAGAAAATACGTGGGCAGGGCCGATTAACCGAAGCCAATATAGAAGACGCCCTGCGGGATGTGCGCCGTGCCCTGCTCGAAGCCGATGTCGCGCTCGCGGTGGTACGTAGTTTTATCGATGAAGTAAAACAACGCGCCCTGGGTAAAGAAGTGCTCACCAGCCTGAAACCGGGGCAGGTGTTCATCAGCATTGTCCAGCAGGAGCTGGTCAAGGTCATGGGTGAGCAGAATGAACAGCTCAATCTGGCCGCGCAACCGCCTGCGGTTATCCTCATGGCCGGTTTGCAGGGTGCGGGTAAAACCACCACCGTCGCCAAGCTCTCCAAATTGCTGCAGGAACGCGAGAAGAAATCCACCCTGGTCGTGAGTTGTGATATTTACCGCCCGGCGGCGATCGAACAGCTGAAGACACTGGCTGCACAGGTGGGTGCCGAATTCTTCCCCAGCAGCGTTGATCAGAAGCCCACCGATATCGCGAAGGCAGCACTGGAGTATGCCCGCAATCATCATATCGATGTGGTGCTGGTCGATACCGCTGGTCGTTTGCATATCGATGCCGAAATGATGGCCGAGATCAAGCAGGTTCACGCGGCGGTCAATCCCATCGAAACCCTGTTCGTGGTCGATAGCATGACCGGACAGGATGCCGCCAACACTGCGCATGCCTTTGATGAAGCATTACCCTTGACTGGTGTCATCCTGACCAAAACCGATGGTGATGCCCGTGGTGGTGCTGCGCTGTCAATTCGCCAGATCACAGGCAAGCCTATCAAGTTCATGGGATCCGGTGAAAAAATTGATGCGCTGGAACCGTTTCATCCCGACCGTGTGGCTTCACGTATTCTGGATATGGGTGATGTGCTGTCGCTGGTCGAAGAGGTGCAGGCCAAGGTCGATCATTCCAAAGCTGAAAAGCTGGCTAAAAAACTCAAAAAGGGCAAGAGTTTTGATTTTAATGACCTGAAAGAACAGTTTGAGCAAATGCAGAACATGGGAGGCATGAGTGGCCTGATCGACAAAATGCCCGGCATGGGTGGCATGGCCGACAAGATCAAGGATCAGGTCAATGACCGTGAAATCCGCCGCATGATTGCGATTGTAAATTCAATGACGCCGAAGGAGCGCAAATTTCCAGACATCATCAAAGGCTCGCGCAAACGTCGCATTGCCCAGGGCTGTGGCCTGCAGGTGCAGGATGTGAATCGCCTGATGAAGCAGCAGCTACAGATGAAGAAGATGATGAAGAAAATGAAAGGTGGTGGCATGGCGAAGATGATGCAGGGCATGAAAGGCAAGATGCCACCCGGAATGGGTGGCCCAGGTGGGATGGGATTTTAGATTCTGTTTGCGATAATTGTGCATGAAAAATATATTTATTGTTGTTTTAGTGCTGATGTTTGATGTATGCACGGCATCTTCAGACGTGTTTTTAGAAAAAACTGAATATCCGTGGCAGAAAATCAGGGAAGAGCATGGTGTTGTTGTTTATAGCAAGGAAGTTGATGGCTCCGATATTATCAAGGTGAAAACACAGGTTGTTATCAACGTCGGCATGAACGCATTGCAATCAATTCTGGATGATGTTTCGTTCAGGCCAAAATGGGTACCTTATCTTGCAGAATCGCGTGTATTAAAGAATTTTTCTGATACTGAAAAACTGGAATATAGCCTGTTTGCAGCACCATGGCCGGCATCCGACAGGGATTTTGTCTATCGTAAGAAATTGCTGCATAAAGATGATGAAAAAATAATTTTTGTCATGAAGGTAGAAGAAAGCGAGCTAATGCCAGAACAGGATGGAGTAGTGCGGGCGGAGATGATTGAAAGCCTGTATACGTTAACATCGATAACCGACAAGCAAACAAATGTTGAGTTAATATTTTATGCCGATCCAAAAGGATGGCTGCCAGACTGGGTCATCAACAAAATACAACAGGTGCTACCTTACAGGATGTTGCGAGGGTTAAAAGCAAGGTCTGAAAGAATGATAAGAGAAAAAGCCCGTCTGAAAAAAATGCAGGACTAGCACAGTAATTTAGCCAATACTCCAACACTCGTTTTAATGACTCCCCAACTTGCCGTCCTGCTTCCTTTTTATAACGCTGAAGCAACATTAGCCGAAACCCTCGATTCCATTCTGGCGCAAACCTTCAAAGACTTTGTGCTGATTGCCGTCGATGACGGCAGTACCGACAATTCCTGTGACATCGTGCATGACTATATTAAGCAGGATAAGCGCATCGAGTTGTTGCAAGTTGGACACCAGGGTGTGGTCGCTGCGATGAACCATGCGCTGGAACATTGCTCTGCCCCGATCTGTGCGCGTATGGATGCCGATGACATCATGGCACCCAAGCGGTTGGCGCTGCAGCTGGATTACCTCAATGCGAACCCTGATATCGCGCTGGTCGGTAGTCGTGTGCGACTGTTCCCGGAAGAAATTATTCAGGATGGTTTTAATGAATACATCCGCTGGCAGAATGCCTGCATCACGCCGCAACAGATTGCCGACAATATCTATGTTGAGCTGCCGATTGCTAATCCATCAATCTGTTTTCGCCGCCATGTGGTGCTGGAAGTCGGTGGCTACCGTGATGGTGATTTCCCTGAGGATTATGAATTGCTGCTGCGCCTGCATCAGCAGGGTCACCAGATGGCAAAACTGCCCGCGGTGCTGCTGCATTGGCGCGATAGCACTGGTCGCCTGACCCGCACCGACCAGCGTTATTCGCGCACCGCTTTTGACCGTATTCGTGCGGAATACCTGGCCGCTGACCCGCGCCTGCAGCAGGGCCGGCCGCTGGCCTACTGGGGTGCGGGGCGGGTGACGCGCAGGCGCACGGCGCATCTGATTGGTTATGGTCACAGGCCGCAGGTCTGGATTGATATTGACCCGGGCAAGATTGGCAGGTCTTATGAAGGTGCTGAGGTGGTTGCACCGCACTGGCTGGTGCGGGAGGATAAGCCGTTTGTGCTCAGCTATGTGAGTAATCATGGGGCGAGGGAGTTGATTGTGGATGACCTGGAATCAATGGGTTACAGTTGTGGACAGGATTATCTGATTGTGGGTTAATCGACGGGTATCAGGGCTGAAAACTACTGGATTTTGATGTCCATTTTTTGCGCATATAGACATTCCATATTCTTGAAAAATAACGTAGAATACGCGCCTCGCTGAGGGCTGGTTAGTTATTTCTCAGCCTTTTAACTGAATTTATAGAGATTTACTATGGTAACGATTCGTTTATCCAGAGGCGGCAGCAAGAAGAAGCCGTTCTATCACTTTGACGTTAAAGACTCTCGTCGTTCACGCGATGGTCGTTATATTGAGCGTCTGGGTTATTTCAATCCGGGTGCACGCGGTGGTGAAGAGCGTTTAGTTCTTGATCTTGACCGTGTTGACCACTGGGCTGGTGTTGGCGCACAGACTTCTGAGCGTGTAGCTTCACTGCTTAAAGAGGCGCGTAAAAACGCAGCTTCTTGATTTTTAAGTGTTTTCTGACGTATGTCGGATAAAGACGAAAAAATCATTGTTGGCAAGATTAATGGCGTTCATGGAGTGAAAGGCTGGGTTAAGGTATTTTCGAATACTGACCCCAGAGAAGGAATTACAAAGTATAACCCCTGGTTTCTACAGCACCCCAACATCAATGGCGGGCAGTGGCGTGAGATCAGGGTGGAAGCTGGACGGCCCCAGGCCAAGACGGTAATCGCCAGGCTCGAAGGCTGCGATGACCGCGATCAAGCTTTGAAG
>JAPHSZ010000013.1 GCA_026196545.1 Gammaproteobacteria bacterium | reverse complement strand
TCCTGTTTAATCATTTCGATGGCTTTGGCGCGCATTTCGTTAGAGAAGGCATCACCATTGATGCTTTTGGCGTACAGGCCTTCGGCGTGCGCGGCCTTTTCAAACGCGGCCGAGTTGTACCAGCCGGCCGAGCCGGGCTTTTTCTCGGTGGCGGCTTTTTCCAGGAACACGCCGAGGGTGGCGGCGCCGGAACCAAACGCGGCGGTAATGCGTGAGGCCAGGCCATAACCGGTGGAGGCACCGATCACCAGCGCTTTTTTCGGGCCGTTGGCGACAGCACCATCGGCCTTGACGCGTGCTATTTGCTCGTTAACATTGGCTTCGCAGCCTGTGGGGTGGGTTGTGGTACAGATAAATCCGCGAGTTTTTGGTTTGATAATCACGTTAGCGCTTTCCGTTTTAGTTTTTGTCAGATATTCAAAGGCATTAAGTTTAGCAAATTAAAGGGGGCCACATGGTATCGCATAACATCCATTGAGTATTACGCTGTATCAATTGTCAGCAAGCTCTCTATCCCGGATTACACGCTGAAGTGCCGCTATTTCCTGATAAAATTAATATTAAATCTAGCGTATATGAGTCAATATGAGCCATGCCTGCTAAACACCATATCGACAATAAAGCCAAACTCATTGTTACAGAATGGGAAGGCGAGGCTGTTGGTGCAGAGCTTATTGAAGCAATCCAAAAATACCAACAAGAGATTCAATGCCAGCCTGATTATATGTTCTATAACGAAGTGCTTGATTTTAGTAATATCTCCGGCATTAAACTCTCTACCAGGGAAATCATACGCATTGCGCGCATAGCATCAACAACCGATCGTAAAAACTATAAAAAACTTGCCCTTATTGTTAGCTCAACACTGGCTTTTGGGCTTGCCCGAATGTACATCTCATACAGGAGCTTTGAAAAAAACTCTAACAAGGAAATACGGGTATTTAGAAATAAAAATGATGCGTTTGAATGGGTGAAAAATTAACCGCTTAACAACCTGTCTACTATCGTAAACATCTCATCAAGGTTATAGGGTTTTTTCAAAAAAATATCTGCCTGTATTTCCTTATTATAAAGTTTGACCCTGCCCTTTCCATGCTCAGCTTCAACCTCTCTGCCACCGCCACTGATAACAACTGTTTTTATTTCCGGAAACGATTTCTGGCATTTTGTAACCAGTTCTACGCCATTCATTTTCGGCATATACATGTCGGTTATTAACAGTGCGTAATGTTGCTTGTTTAGCCTTTCCCATGCGGCCTCGCCATCAGCCACCGCATCCGCCTGATAGCCTTCTTCTTCAAAGACCAGCGCCAGCATTTCCCTGAGAAATTTATCATCTTCAACAACAAGAATTTTTGCTTTTGCCATCACCGTAGACACTCTTTATTTTATCGTTTATTTTTCTATATGGACTATGGGAAGATCAATCACAAAACGTGTATGTTTGGCAGACTTATCAACATAAAGCTGGCCATTATGTTTTGATACTATATCGTTTGAAATACTCAGGCCCAGACCTGTGCCTTTACCAATATCTTTAGTGGTAAACATGGGCTCAAAAATTCTATCTACCAGCTCTTCTGGTATGCCCAGGCCGCTATCGGTAATTGCTATCTGTAAAAAATTAGCCCGTCTTCTTATGTCAACTTTAATCCACTTGCCATCACTTTCACGGATCGCATCGTAGGCATTGTTAACCAGGTTTATCAGTACCTGGTTAATTTGTAGTCGCTGACACTGGATGATAAGATTTTCTGATACTTCATGATAATTCACTTCAAGTTTTACATTGTTCAACTTGAAGCGCTCTTCGGTCATGTTGATCGTATCAGCAATAAGGTCACCTATTCTCGTATCGACAAAATCATCATCGGTAGAATATCTCGACACCTTGCTCAGGCTATTGATAATGTCTGAAATCTTTTTGACGTTATTGTTAATCTTCTCCATTGCGGCATTAATTTCGTCTTTAGAGATATCTTTTTCCAACTGTCGCTGTACCCGCTGCGCAATAAAACATATTGCCTGGATTGGGCTGTTTATTTCATGCCCCATACCGGCGGCCATTTCACCTAATGCCGCCATTTTATTTGCATGATGCACGTGCCCCTGGCTGATTAAAAGTTCACGCTCCTTGTCTTCCAGCTGGTGCTGCATATCATCAAACGAACGCGCCAGTTCACCTATTTCATCTCTTGAGTCTACCGGCAGATTCGAAACTTCCCGACCACATGCAATGTCTTCTGCTGCTTTTGAAATAAGTCGCATTGGTCGCATTAGCCTGGTTGCCAGCACGGCTGTCGCAACCAGGCTGATGGTGACCAGCAGCCCCATAATAATAAAGCTTTGTTGTCTTAATTGCTTCGCCCCAGATTGCAGATTATCGTGTGAAGTAGCCAGTATCACCAGAAAATATCGATCGTGCAGTTCAGGGTCATAATGCGTCTTAACCACCTGGACGACATCGCCGTTTATTACCTGAGTATATTCGTGAACACGCAGGTCATCATTCATGTCCAGATCAAAATCAGGGTAGACATCCTTTATTGTTATCTCATTACCAAGATCAAAACCATAGGTCATGGCCCTGACCGGATGCGCCAGAAAATAACCCTGCTCATTAATTACATAAGGAATCAGTTCTTTTGGTGTGTTTTCTATCAGGTTATTAAATATCGCATCAAATGACATATTAATAACAAGTATGCCAAACAGTTTTTCTTCAAAATAAACCGGTGTCGCAGCCCGAATCATCGGCGTATAAGGTTCTGAAACCTGCCCAAATTCCCTGTTAAGGGTAATATCAGACAAATACACCTCACCCGAATGCAATTTAATCGCATTTTTAAAATAGGCCGTATCACCCTTTTCCTGCAACTCTGTTTCCGGCGTTACCCTGATATTATTGCCTCTGCGATCCACCCGAATCAGTTCTTTTCCATTATCAGCAATACCTATATATCGTATTTGAAGATAATCCGGTTTTGCCCGAATCAGCTCGGAAAAGATCATGGTCAGGCGTGACTGCCATTTTGATAGATGAGAATCATCAAAAGGATCAATACCGCCATTATTAATAGCACGAGGAATGCCCAGAATGGGCGGCGTACCTACCAGATACTGCGCATCACTACTCAGGCCCTTGATGTCTGAGACCAGATTGAGCGATTTGATATTTGTTTCGTGCTTAAGCCGGTTCAGCGCATTTTGGTAGACAATGTCTTCAGAGCCGCTGACAATCAGGCTGCCCACTATAAAAGAAGCGATGGCCGCAATACTGCCCGCAAGTATCGATACTTTCTGAACAATACTGATGCCTTTTTTTTGAACCTGTTTTTTCACATTTTCGCGCTAGCTTAACAATCCAATACCATATATGTAGATCATTTTAGCCAGGAACAGACTCATTCCAGGGAGACCTATGTCAATACATAGGCCTTATTCAGGGCAATTTAAGCCAAAAACAGCCCTGTCCAGATAAATATGACAGGAAAACATGCTCTCTTACTATGTACTGCCCTGGTGTCGAATAATATCGCCTTCCATCAGGAAGATAATATCTTCTGCTATATTGGTGGCATGGTCGGCGATGCGTTGCAGCTGCCGACATATCTTCAGAACACTCAGGCGCTGTTCTGTTTGATCCGGAGACGCCTTTATTGCCTCTACCTGGCTATGGTAAATCTTTTCGGCCAGTTGCCTGATATTTTGCCCCAGTTCCAGGACATTGTTTGCCACTGGAAGATCGCTCTCAACAAATGCAAGCATGCTTTTCTTCAGCATCATTCTGGCCTGTGCAGATAATTCAAACATCTGCTCGGGCACATCGATATCAGGCAGCGTGATTAGATTAACCGCCTCTTCTGCAATAATCACTGCATGGTCACCGATACGCTCCAGATCACTGTTTATTTTCAGCACGGCAATAATCAGTCGCAGGTCATTAGCCACCGGCTGATGCAATGCTAATAATTTGAGGCAATCCTCTTCCATTTCAATTTCTAACCGGTCAACACCGGAGTCTTTATCAATAACTTTCTGTGCTGCAACCTTATCCAGATCGGTAATCGCGTGTACCGAGCGCCCAACCTGCTGCTCAACTTTATCGGACAGTTCGATAAGGTGCTTATTCAGGCGCTTCATCTCGCGTATAAAATGTAATGACATGTTTTTCTCCTTATCCGGTGTTTAGCCGAATCGTCCAGTAATGTAGTCGCGGGTTCGCTTATCGACCGGGTTCTGAAATATCTGTTCTGTTTCACCGACTTCCACTAACGAGCCCATATGGAAAAAACCGGTTTGCTGCGAGACGCGTGCGGCCTGCTGCATTGAGTGGGTGACAATAATAATCGTGTAGTTGGCTTTCAGTTCCCACATCAGTTCTTCAACATGATTGGTGGCAATCGGGTCGAGCGCCGAGCAGGGTTCATCCATCAGCAATACTTCCGGGTTAATTGAAATCGCGCGGGCAATACACAGGCGTTGTTGCTGACCGCCGGACAGGCCCAGTGCCGAACTGTGCAAACGGTCTTTGACTTCACTGAACAGGCCGGCCTTGTCCAGGCTGCTGACCACGATTTCTTCGAGGTCATCTTTATCACTGATCAGGCCATGAATGCGTGGGCCGTAGGCGATATTGTCAAAGATGCTTTTCGGGAACGGGTTCGGTTTCTGG
>JAPHSZ010000104.1 GCA_026196545.1 Gammaproteobacteria bacterium | reverse complement strand
TTGTTTCTGTCCACGGCCAGTAAATATTGTGTTAAATCGTTACTGCCTACAGAAAAGAAGTCGACTCGTTTTGCCAGCGCTTCCATCTGGTAGACAGCTGATGGTACTTCGATCATGATACCGATTGCCGGGTAGGGGACATTCATGCCTTCATTGGCCAGTTCTTCATGCGCTTTTTTAATTAAGACGATGGCTTCATCGACTTCGCGAACGTCGCTGATCATCGGTAACATCAGGCGCAGATTATTATCGAAATTGTTCGATTTTAATATGGCTCGAATTTGGGTCAGGAATATCTCCGGGTGATCGAGCATGATACGAATACCGCGCCAGCCCAGAAAAGGATTGTCTTCGATAACGGGGAAGTAGGGTAGTGCTTTATCGCCTCCAATATCCAGGGTTCGAAAGGTCACTGGACGGGGTGAGAATCGTTTAAGCACCTGATGATAGATTTTTGTTTGCTCGTCTTCTCCAGGGAAACCATCACGTATCAGAAAAGGAATCTCTGTTCGATACAGGCCGACGCCTTCGGCACCACTTTTTAATGAGGGTGAAATGTCTTCTAACAAACCGGTGTTGACGTGTAAGGGAATATGAACGCCATCGAGTGTTTCAGAAGGTTTATCAATCAGCTCATTCAGTTCGGCATTGAGCGATTTCTCATCACGAATTAAACGATTAAATTCCTTGATAATTGCGGATGTGGGTTTGACGTGAATTTGTCCGTTGTAACCATCGACGATTATTTTTTGTCCCTTAATTCGGCTGACAGGTAAGTCATCGACACCCATGATTGAAGGTATGCCTAATGCATTGGACAGTATGGCAACATGTGATGAGGCAGAACCTTTGGATGAGATAATGGCGGCCAGATGTTTTAGTGGCACCTCGGAAAACTGTGAGACGCTGACTTCTTCACCGATCAGTACGACTGGGCCTGTCACGTGCTGGTTATCGGTCTGTTGTTTCTGTAAATGGGTCAAAATACGCCGGCCCAGATCTTTGATATCGGTGGCGCGTTCACGCAAATAACTATCTTCCATGGCGTTAAATTGTTTGACGTGATCATCTATGGTTTCACGCAGCGCACCCTGTGCCCATTGACCGGCTTTTATTCGATCAATGCTGGCATCTAACAGGGTATCGCTTTTTAGCATCAGGCAAAAGGCATCAAATAGCCCCAGTTCTTCATCAGAGACACTCCCCGCCATGTGTTCGGAGAGCTCTTTAAACTCCCGTTCAACATTGTTGATGGCATCCATGAAGGCATTGACCTGATCTTCTATTTCATTTTCGGTAATCGTGTTATCGGGTACAGCGTCCAGGTCAGCGGGCGGAAATACTACTAGTGCCTCACCAATAGCAATGCCCGGTGAGCCAATTAAACCGATCATGATAAAAGAAGTGTAATCATCCTCTTCTAGTAGATTGCTTAATTCACCTGCTTTTTTAGCGTGCGAAATGGCACCTGCCAGCTGGGCCGCCAGCGTAACCAGAAAAGTTTCGTCATTGGCAGAAAATCGTCTCTGCTGTGTTTGCCGTACCACCAGTACACCAAGTGCACGACGATGTTGAATGATGGGCACGCCCAGGAAGCCATGAAAAGGAGCCTCATCCGTTTCAGTGACAAAACGATAATTGGGATGAGTATGGGCATCCTTGATATTGACGGCTTCAGTCTGGTTTAGAACTACCCCGATTAGACCTTCATCCAGGTTAAATTTTAATTTACCAACTGCCTTCTGGTTATAACCATCGGTTGCCATCAGGACTAATTGATCTGTTTTATCATCACGAAAGTATACAGAGACGGCGTCGGCATGCATAACCTGTCTGGTGCGCTGGACAACGATATTCAGTGCCTGATCCAGTTCGGAGGCATCATTAACATCCTGGATGATATTTCTCAGAGTATCGAACATTTTATTGGTCATAAATTAATTTGCTCAGGCCAGACCAGATCAATAGACAAAAATAAACTGTTTATATCATAACAGCAATAAAAAGCCCCGGGAGGTCCGGGGCTCAACAGATTCCGTATTAAGTGCAGTCAGGGAATTTTTAGAATTAATCCGTTGATTGAGGGGTTTCAGATGTTGTCGCGTAGCTATCTGTACACTCTGATATGTATATGTCTTTCTCTACGGCATCATCTATGCCCGCTAGCTCTGCCTGTTCGTTACAATAAGCGGCGACATTGTCAGTTTCACCTTCAATTTCGGTGGCGTAAGCTGAACCAAATCCTGTGCTTAAAGATAAAATTGCCAGTAATGTCAAAAACTTCATATACCTTACTCCAGTTGTTAATAATTACATTTTCCTCTGCCGGGCACTAATATAGTGAGCAGATGCGGTGTTTTAGGGTATTATTTATTTTGAGTAAAGCTAATAATATTGCATGTCATAACCACTATTTTCGATTAATATCGAAACCGTGTATTCTCTAAAATTACATAGAATAATTAGCCGTTAATCTACAGAGTCGATTGGTCAATGGATGTAGTGTTACTAAAATCTTTTCTCGAAGTTCACCGTTCAAAACATTTTGGACATGCGGCCAAAAATCTTTTTATTAGCCAGTCGGCGGTCAGCGCCAGAATAAAGCAGCTTGAAGATGAGCTTGGTGTACGTTTATTTACCCGTGATCGTAATAATATTGAATTAACCAGCGCGGGTAAGAAATTCCTTATTTATGCAGAAAATATCCTTAATACCTGGAACAAGGCCAGGCAGGAAATTGCCGTACCCGAAGGTATCGATACCTTATTGAGTGTGGCTGCCTTGCCCAGCATCTGGGATATTTTTCTGGAGGACTGGCTCAGCTGGGTTCACAACGATAATGTGATGACGGCGCTGCAGGCATCTGTCATGAGGTCAGATTCACTGATGCGCAGTCTTCTTGATGGAACGCTGGATCTGGGTTTTGTATTTGACCCGCCTAAAACACCACAACTACTGGTTAAAGAGCTGCTCCCGCTTCCCTTAATCATGGTTTCAACAGAGGACGGTATAAGTGCTGAAACTGCGGTGAGTAAAAATTACATTTTTGTTGACTGGGGCACCTCTTTTGGCATGAGCCATGCCAGGCAGTATCCTGATATGCCGCCACCAATGTTAAGAGCTGGTGTCGGTCGGATTGCCCTCGGTTTTTTGAAAAATTGTGGTGGCTCGGCCTATCTTCCCGAAGCTATGGTGATTGATCAATTGGGCTCAAGCCTGTTCAGGGTTGATGATGCCGCCGTTATTCATAAGGACGCTTACGCTATTTATGCACAGGCTAGCAGCAAGAAAGAAGTCATTGAAAAGGTATTAACCTGGTTTGATAAAGGCTAATCTAAATCGTAATAATCATCATTGAGTAAACGTTCCAGGGCTTTTTCTTCCCTTAATTGTTCGACTCGACGACGTGCATCAGATTGGGCTTTTGCAGTAGTCTTTTTATTTTCTATTTCTGTTTCATCATCAAACATTTCGTTTTCATCCATATCATCGAAAGCCTCGTCATCATCAATATCAATGTCTTCAGCCATAAAATTCATCTCGAAATAAATGTACTTAAATAATATTAGCGGCGTGTAATATTGATCAGGTTATTCAATCTGTAAAGACAATAATATTGATCGTCACGATTAATATTGTTTATCAATATTGATTAATATCCAGGGTGAACTAACTCAGAATTTTCCGCGTTAAAGACGTATGTCCCTTTCTGGTACCATAGAAAAGGCAGCAATTGATAAAAGCCAGGATCAGTGTGGTAGATTGGTTGAATGTTTTCCATGAAACCCAACATTAATAAACAAATATTCATCTGTGCATTTCGTAGTAAGTTTTCTAAAAAAGCATTTTTAAAGCCAACCACTACCACCACTGCTAAGAACTAGTAGAATAGCTGGCAAATAATCAGATATTCCCAACTATGCAATTAACCGCCCGAGAATTATTAACCCATCTATTCCAGACCGCGATTGATGAAGTCGATGGCCGCCATCGGGTGCAATCGTGGTGTCGTGATAATGCTATTAAGTTTGATCATTGTGTTGCAATTGGCAAAGCTGCGCCCGCTATGTTGCAGGGTGCGCTGGATCATCAGGCTGACCTGAAACAGGCACTACTGGTCTGCCCACCGAGACAGTGTCCACGCAGTATCCGAAAAAATAAATGCATCACTATTGTTGAGTCATCCCATCCTGTGCCGGATCAAACCAGCCTTGATGCGGGTGATGCGCTGCTGCGTTTTCTTACTACTGTTCCTGAAGGGGAAAAATTGCTGGTGCTGATTTCCGGTGGTACATCAAGCCTGGTCGAAGTCATGGAGGAGGGGCTGTCGCTGGCGCAGTTGCAGCAGATCAATCAGTATTTGCTGGCATCGGGTAAAAATATTCAGCAGATGAATGCCTGGCGAAAATCATTTTCGCGTATCAAAGGCGGCGGCCTGCTCGGCCATGTTCAGCCAGAACACTGCATGCAGCTGTTAATTTCTGATGTGCAGGGAGATGATATTTCTGTGATTGGTTCAGGCCTGCTTGTCGCGAGCAATGAGCATGTGCTGGATAAAGATGGGTTTCTGCATGAGCTGCTCGGCACCGTTCAGCATGAAACGGGGGCTGAATCATCTGCCATTGAGTCTCATATTATTGCAACACAGCAACAGGCCATGCGAGCAGCATGCAAAGAAGCTGAGAGTATGGGGCTGGACTGTTATTTACACGATGAGTTTTTGTCGGGTGAAGCCGAACAGGAGGGGGGCAGAATTGCCGAGTGGTTGCTGGATGCACCAGCGGGGGTGCATCTATGGGGGGCAGAAACCACGGTTACCCTGCCGGAGAATCCGGGCACTGGTGGCCGTAACCAGCATTTTGCACTGGCGGCGGCACAGGTTCTGGATGGCTACAATGATATTTCACTATTGTCTGCCGGCACCGATGGCATTGACGGCAATACGCCCTGTGCCGGTGCCGTGGTTTATGGTTCTACTATGCAGGCGGCAAAAAAACTGGGCATGGATATTCCGCAGGCCTTGAAGAAAGCCGATGCCGGTAAAGTGTTAATGGCGACTGAATACTGGCTACAAACCGGGCCGACCAATACCAATGTGATGGACCTGGTGATTGCGTATAAAAGATGAGTAGCTGCGAATTCATTCGCAAATCATGCTGACAGAACAGGATTTGTTCAAATAAATTTGAACCTACAGAAAATACTCCCTTATCTTTTTCGCCAGTTAATACGCAAAGCTTCCAGTACCTTATTGCTGTATTTACGAGAGCCATAGCTGCCGTTGTACCTGGCCAGCGCGTTGTGTAAATCATTTTTTTCCATGTCCATATAATATTTCAGAATGGTGCAGCCCATGCGCAGGTTGGTGTTGATGTCGACCAGGTTGTCCTCAGGGTGACCAATTTCTTTCAGCCAGAAGGGCATTACCTGCATCAGGCCCTGTGCGCCTGATTTTGATATCGCAAAGTGGTCAAAACGGCTTTCGACTTCGATAACGGCAAGCACCAGTTCGGGAACCAGTTGAGCACGGCTGGCTTCGCGGTGAATGTTGCGCAACAGGTTTAATCGGTGTTTTTTGTCATCGACAAATTTTTCAAGCCGCTTTGACATATCCACCAGCCAGACCTCGGCGTCGAAACGGTCATCAAAACTGTCGGCGGCCTTAATCGCTTTGGTGAGCAGCTTGCGCAGTTCGGGATCGGGTTTGCCAGCGCTGTTAACGTTGGCCAGTGCTGAGTTGCAACTCAGCACGAACAGCATCAGACATGAAATGAATAATTGTCGCATACCCCTGATTATGGCAGATAATCGTGATATGACTCGGAGCTGCTGGCCAAAAGGTTCTTCAGGTGCGCCTTGATGTCGGCCAGCAGTACGTCCTGGCTGTCG
Organism: Gammaproteobacteria bacterium; assembly: GCA_026196545.1. Lineage (GTDB taxonomy): Bacteria > Pseudomonadota > Gammaproteobacteria > SZUA-229 > SZUA-229 > LH-M37. The sequence goes on along the minus strand of JAPHSZ010000104.1, from coordinate 20,921 downwards.
GCATCGGCGCGGCCCTTGTATTCCACCTTGCCATCAGCCAGGCCACGGTCGCCAATGACGATGCGATGTGGAATACCGATCAGGTCGATATCCGCCAGCATCGCACCGAGGCGGGCTTTCTGGTCGAACAGCAACACTTCAAGGCCTTCGGTAGTGAGTTCGTCGTGCAGCCTGATCGCGGCTTCGCGTACCTCGTCGGACTTCTGGAAATTGATCGGCGCGATCGCGACATCGAAAGGCGCGATGCTCTGTGGCCAGATGATGCCGTTGTCGTCATGGTTCTGTTCGATGGCGGCGGCGACCACGCGGGTGACACCGATGCCGTAACAGCCCATGGTCATGACTACGCTCTTGCCGTTTTCATCGAGCACGTTGGCGTCCATTGCGTAGGAATATTTATCACCCAGCTGGAAGATGTGGCCGACTTCGATGCCGCGCACAATGTTCAGCTTGCCGACGCCGTCGGGGCTGTCGTCGCCCTCGACCACGTTGCGCAGATCGGCCGCTGTTGTCAGTGGCAGGTCGCGTTCCCAGTTGACGCCGGTGAGGTGTTTGCCGTCTTCATTGGCACCACAGACAAAATTAGCCAGTTGCAATGCAGCGTGGTCGGCGATCACGGTAATGCTCAAACCAACCGGGCCAATCGAACCCGGTTCGCAATTGGCGACGGCTTTTACCTGTTCTTCGCTGGCAAAACACAGGGGTGAGGCAACCGCTTCCTGGTGCTCGGCCTTGATTTCGTTGAGCTCGTGGTCGCCGCGCAAGACCAGGGCAACTACACTATTTTCTTCACTGCCTTCGACCAGTAAAGTCTTTACGCACTGTGAAGCATCGATGTTGAGGAATTTTGAGACTTCTTCAATGCTGTGCTGGTCGGGTGTATCCACGGTTTGCATGTCAGCGCTCGCGGCCGGGCGTGGTTTGGTCGAGGGCATGGTCTCGGCCTTTTCCACGTTGGCAGCGTAACTGCCTTCGTCTGATACCGCGAGCGCATCTTCACCCGAGTCGGCCAGCACGTGGAACTCGTGTGAGCTACTGCCACCGATGGAACCGGAGTCGGCCATTACCGCACGGAACTCCAGGTCGATGCGATTGAAGATATTGGTGTAGGTCTGGTACATCACATCGTAGGTTTCCTGTAGCGAGGTCTGGTCGATGTGGAATGAGTAGGCATCCTTCATGATGAATTCGCGCGAACGCATCACGCCAAAACGTGGGCGGACTTCATCGCGGAACTTGGTCTGGATCTGGTAGTAATTCACCGGTAGCTGTTTGTAACTGTTGAGCTCGCGCTTGGCCAGGTCGGTGATGATTTCTTCGTGGGTTGGGCCGAAGCAGAAGTCGCGGTCGTGACGGTCGTGGAAGCGCAGCAGTTCCGGGCCGTACTGTTCCCAGCGGCCGGATTCCTGCCACAGCTCTGCGGGTTGCACCGTTGGCATCAGCACCTCGAGGCCACCGCTCTTGTTCATTTCCTCGCGCACGATGTTTTCCACCTTACGCAGAACGCGTACGCCCAGTGGTAGCCAGCTGTATAACCCTGAGGCCAGTCGACGGATCAGGCCGGCGCGCAACATTAGCTGGTGGCTGCTGATCTCGGCATCGGCAGGTGTTTCCTTTACGGTATTGATTGGGAATTTGGATAAGTACATGGAAATCGTCGGCTCAACTTGCTATCGTGAGCTCGCATTTTACGAGGGCTGTCGGTTTGAGTACAGCCCGTATTGTTAATATTAAGCACTATTGATTATTCTATGCGTGTTTCCATTTTCTTTCTGCTGATTTTGAGTCTGCCAGCATGGTCGAGAGCCGGGCCAGTTGCTGTCGATGACCTGGTTGAGCAGGTGCAGGTTGCTGGTCTGGGGCAGCAACCTGCGTGGCTGGCTTTGCTGCACTATAAACCCGGACTGTTCTCGGGTAAGTGGCAGAGTCAGGCGGACGATGATGACTTCTTTTTTTCAGCGCAGGGCAGGACTGACCCACAGGTCGAACTGGAAGCGACGCTCAGGGCGATGTTGCAACCATCAGAAACCAATCATGCACAGTGTCGCTTCCCGGCGCGCTGGCACTGGTTAAAGCAGCAGCTGGGGCTGCTACCGGGTTATGATGCAGCCTGTCCCAAACTGGAGGCCTGGATGAAGCGGGTGGGTAGCGAGCGGCTGACGCTGATTTTTCCGGTGATGTATCTGGGCAATCCCGGCTCCAGTTTTGGCCATACCTTTTTGCGTTTTGATAATAATGAATCGGTGATGTTGTCGCAGGCGTTGAATTATGCCGCAGACAATGACCCCAACGACGGCATGATCGCTTATGTATTCAACGGTGTGTTTGGTGGTTATACCGGTGTTTTTCGAACCCGCAATTATTTTGAAACCGTACAGATTTATAGCGATATTGAAAATCGCGATATCTGGGAATACCGGCTGGACTTTTCGCCCGAGGAGATTCGCCAGCTGGCTCGGCACATATGGGAAGTCACGGATATTGATTTTGATTATTTTTTCTTTGATGAAAATTGTTCCTACCGTTTGCTGGCCCTGCTTGATGCAGCCAAACCTGAGTCTGATCTGAGCTTTGTCCATGCTTTTCCGCTGTATGCGATTCCGGTTGATACCGTGCGTGCGCTGGAACAAAAAAACCTTGTTCTTGAAAAACAATATCGGCCTTCACTGGCCAGCCAGATACAGGTGACCTGGAAAAAACTAACAGGCAGTGAGCGTGAATGGTTGATTCAGTTAGCTGAGGCTGAAATTAGACCTGGGTATGTAGTTGATCTGCCGCTTTCTGATGAGAAAAAAATTGTGCTGCTGGAGCAGGCCTATACCTTACTGCAATTTAGAGATCAGGCAGACACTAATCAGGCCGAAGCTATGCTCGTCGCTCGGAGTCGTTTGTCTGGAGAACGTGAGCTGATGGTGGTGCAACCTGAGCCACCTGAATCGGGTCATGATTCGGCCAGGGTTGCCTATGTTTATGGGCAAAAAAAATATGGCCAGAGCGACAGGGCGTTTATTGATCTGCGGCTGCGTCCAGCATTTCATGATTTAATCGATCCGGCTGCGGGTTATGTAAAGGGTTCAGCGATTAACGTACTCGACCTTCAACTTCACTGGTTGCCGCAAGATGATCGCATGCGACTCGAAAGTCTGCGCTTTTTTAATATTGTCTCTTTGAACCCGGTCGCTGACTGGTATGCGCCTTTGTCGTGGCAGCTAGATGTGCGTCTGCAGCGACAGCAGCTAACACCGGATAATGTTGACCTTGCTTTTATCGCCAGAGGCGGTGCCGGTTATAGTGCGGATCTGGCAGGTATGACTCTATTTGTGATGGCCATGGCTGAGGCGGATGCCAGCGACGAATATGCGCAGGATTACAGCCTGCTCACAGGTGGTCAGCTGGGTATGTCTCTGAATTTTGGTCTCGGGCAAATGTTATTGCTGGCAGAAAATCTGAATGCTACTTCAGGGTTTGATATGGATAAGGACAAGCTTTCTACGGAGCTACAGTTTAATCTGGACAGGAATCTTGGCCTAAGGCTGGGTTATCAAAGAAATCGATATCAGGGCTTTGATGATGAAGAGTGGTTTGTGGGTGTGCAGCAGTATTTTTGACTGGAAAATTAAAAAGTCCCGCAGTCCCATCCCCACATATGTCGTTCCGGGCTGCTGAATTCGATGTAGATGCGTGAGGGCTCAATGCCCAGCATGTTCTGGATGAAGCCGCACAGGTGCGTGGAGTAATCACCGGTTCTGGATTCATCCAGCCCCAGGCTTTTGAGTTTCAGGTGGGCGGCGGCCTGTTCACTGCCAGCAAATACCAGTGAGCTTTCATCGTTCACGATGACCATAACGTAACTTTCCGGCTTGCCGAGCATGCCGGCGACAATCCGGGAAGCGTCTTTGGCCAGTGCTGTGCTATCTTCAACGCTGATGTTGGTAGTAATTTGCAGCAATGGCATTTTTTTGTCCTCAATTATGCGTTGGGCAGTTTATTTACAGTACTTGGCGATATTGGCCCTGATCTTGGCCAGACGCTTGTTGCGTGCATCTGAACTCAGCTTGTTTATCTTGCCACTGGCATCTTCTTCGTGAATTTCTTCATTATTTTCAATTGTTTGTAGTCGTTTGCGCTCGTTGGCACAATAAGCAGTACGTTCCTTATTAGCTGCTTCAGGGGTGTCGTGATCTTTTGGTTTGGTTTCCTGCGTTTGTTCTCCTTCCGGGTTTTTCTCATCGATGTCTTTCTGTGATTCAGGTTGTGAAGCGGGCTTAGGTACATAGAGATTCATCTTTTCGGCTTTTGCGTCTTCCGGGCGCTGGCTGCCATAGTGAACTTTTCCATTTTCATCCGTCCATTTGTAGATACCTTCACTCATGGCTGAGGGCGAGATAATAAGTGTCAGCATCAGTGTTGCCAGCAGTTGCCTGAGCTGAGAGGATATTTCAATCGATTTTTTCATGTTTTCCGCTCCTTTAGGATGTTACTATAAGTAAAATTTATCAAGCTCACAAGGCTGTTTTTATCATAATGGCAGATCGCAGATTAAAAATATTTCATACGGTTGCCCGGCTGCTTAACTTTACCAAAGCCGCTGAAGAGTTGCACATGACGCAGCCCGCAGTTACTTTCCAGATTCGGCAGCTCGAAGAGCAGTTTAACACCCGTTTGTTCGACCGTACCCATAATAAAGTATCACTCACCGATGTCGGCCATCAGGTGTTCGAATATGCCGACCGGATTCTCAAGCTGTATGAGGACATGACACGTAGTATCAATGATATGACCGGGGATGTCAGTGGTGGTGTGGCGCTGGGCGCGAGTACTACCATTGCTGAATACATGCTGCCGCTGATGATCGGTGAGTTCAAGGAAAAATACCCCGATGTGATGATTAGCCTGAAGGAGTCTAATACCGAGGACATCGTTTCCATGGTTGAAAACAATGTGATTGATCTTGGCATTGTCGAAGGTTATGTCAATAACAAGAATCTGGTAGTCGAGGAATGCAAGATGGACCAGCTGGTGGTGATTATGCCGAATAATCATCCATTGGCAGAACAGAAAGCGATCCATGTAAAGGAAATTGTTGCACACCCATTCATTTCCCGTGAGCATGGTTCGGGTACGCAGGAAGTGATCACCAAATACATCGAGCAGCATGGTGATCATGATTTGCTGGATGTGTGCTTTGAATTGAGCAGCCCCGAGGCGATCAAAGGTGCGGTTGAGGCGGGCATGGGTATTTCGATTGTGTCAAAAGCGACCATTTTGAAAGAACTGCGCCTGGGTTCACTGACGGCGGTGAATTTATCACCTAAATTAGAAAGACCTTTTTCCTTTGTGCGTCAGCGTTATAAATTTAAATCACGTGCAGCCGATGAATTGTTGAGTTTTGCCCAGGATTTCTGCAAGAAGGCGTAACTAGTTTTAAGTGTGGATGTGTTATGAGTCGCGATGCCAAATTCCTGATTGAAATTTTTGAAACACTGGATACCGAGCGCCAGGCCAGTCTGTTTGATTTTGCCGAGTTTTTGCAATCTAAAGGTGATCTGGTGAGTAGAGAGCTTGGTGATCCGCTGGATATTCCAAGGCCGGAGAGTGAAACAGTGGTTGGTGCGATTAAACGACTGAAACAAACTTACCCTATGATCGATAGTATGCAGGTGTTTTCGTCGGCTTCTGAACTGATGACGGAACATATGGTAAAGGGGCGGGATGCCATAGAGGTAATCGACGAGATGGAAAAGATTTTTGAGGACTTTTACTCAAAAATGCTCGAGGAGCTTCAATGCTAGATATTCTCAGGGCGTGGTATACAAAGCATTTCTCTGATCCCCAGGTTGTCATTCTTGCGCTGGTGATTCTCTCCGGCGTTGCCATTATTTTTTTTCTGGGTGATGTCCTGGCGCCGGTTTTGGCGGGGATTGTCATCGCCTATGTGCTGGAAGGCCTGGTGAAAAGGATTGGAAGGCTGGGTGTGCCGCGGCCAGTATCCGTAATAATTAGCTTCAGCCTGTTTGTGACGACGGTTGTGTTGCTGTTGTTTGGCCTGATTCCGTTGGTCTCCAAGCAATTATCACAGTTGATTACCAATCTTCCAGACATGCTCAATGAAGCGCAGCAACTGATACTCACACTACCGGAAAAATATCCGATGTTGGGCAGTGGTCACCTGAGAGAAATGGTGGCCAGTTTTAACGCCGAACTGGTTAATCTTGGGCAAACCCTGTTATCTGTTTCACTGGCCTCCGTGGTTGATGTGTTCACCCTGATGGTGTTCCTTGTGGTTGTGCCACTGCTAGTTTTTTTTCTGCTCAAGGATAAACACAAAATTGTTATCTGGTTGCAGCGTTTTTTGCCAGAGGGAGAGGGGCTGGCTTACCAGGTATGGCGTGATGTCGATGTAAAGATGGGCAATTACATTCGTGGAAAATTGCTGGAAATATTGATTGTAGGCGTGGCGACCTATATTCCGTTAGCGGTTATGGGTTTGAAGTATGCCGCGACACTGAGTTTATTCGTTGGCCTGTCAGTGATTATTCCTTATGTTGGTGCGGTTGCGGTGACCATCCCGGTTGCCTTGATTGCATGGTTTCAGTGGGGCGCAAGCAGTGAATTTGTTTACCTGATGGGAGCTTATTTACTGGTGCAATTTCTTGATGGTAATATTTTGGTACCACTGCTTTTTTCTGAGGTTGTAGACATGCATCCCGCGGCGATTATTATTGCGGTACTGGTGTTTGGTGGTCTATGGGGCGTCTGGGGGGTGTTTTTTGCGATTCCTTTGGCGACATTAATCCAGTCTGTGTTAAATGCGTGGCCGTCAATGCAGCAGGAAGTTAGTTGATTACGCTGCCGAGCTTAAGTGCTCGACCTTGTTTCGGCCATTATTTTTAGCTTTATACAGCGCGTCGTCAACGCGTTTTATGAATGATTCAGTAGTGTCGTCTTTATGTAAGTCAGTGACGCCAAAGCTGGCGGTAAAAGTGCCTGTTTCCTCAATTTCAGCTTCTTCAATTATTGTTCTCAGTTTTTCAGCCACGGCATAAGCATTGTTGATATCAGCGTTAGGCATCAGGATCATAAATTCTTCGCCACCCCAGCGTGAAAATATATCAATTTCTCGTATGTTGGCCGTTATTTTTTCTGAGAATGTTTTTAATACCGTATCGCCGACATTATGCCCAAAAGTGTCATTGATTTTTTTGAAGTAATCGATATCACACATTATTATTGATAAGTCATTGTGGTAGCGCTTGCTTCTTTCAACTTCTGAAACCAGTAGCTCATTAAATTTTCGCCGATTGTATAACATTGTCAGTGGGTCGGTAATGGAAAGTTTTTCCAGCTCCTTAACGACCTGTTGCTTTTCGATGTTTTCTGTTTTTAATTCTGCAACTGTATTTTCAAGACGTTGGTGATATTTTTTTAATTCGGCAGCCAGGTTATGAATAATATAAAGCAATCTTTCTGTATAGGCTGAGAAAATTAAAAAAAGCAGTACTACAAAGGTACGTATCCAAAGTTCTTCGCCATCAGGGTTAAAGCAGCTTTCCAGAAAAGTTATGCCATTTTCTGAAAAGAGCATGTCGATAACTGAATCAACTATCCAGAAGGTGATTGCGAGACAAATTCCAAAAATAGTTATTTTATTTTTCACACTGGCTGTCCTTTAATACCGGTGTTGTGATGTGACGTATTTTTTGAGGAGGAATAATCAAGTTGTGCTCGTCCCGGTGCTAAATAGTGATCCATGTCTGTATTATAATAAAAATAAATGGGTAAGTGTCTGATTAGTTTTAATGTTGTTAGTGCTTTTAAAGTTCTTTAGCTGCGCTTAGCACTTCCTTAACATGTTCCTTGACTTTCACTTTGCGCCATTCCTTTCTGAGTATGCCTTTTTCATCAATAAGAAAAGTGCTGCGTTCGATGCCTCTTACCTGCTTGCCGTACATGTTTTTCATTTTAATGACGTCAAACTGGGTGCACAGTATTTCATCTGGATCGGACAATAAGTCAAAATTAAATTTTTGTTTTGCGCGGAAGCTCTCATGCGATTTTATAGTGTCGCGTGATATGCCAAGAATGATGGTGTTCTGGCGTGTAAACTGGCCTTTGCTGTCGCGAAAGTCCTGTCCCTCCGTGGTGCAGCCGGGGGTGCTGTCTTTGGGGTAAAAATACAGAACCACTTTTTTGCCTTTGTAGTCATTCAGGCTGATGGTTTTGTTGCCCGTTGCCGCAAGGCTAAAATTTTTAACTTTCTTTCCGACGCTAATCATATGCTTCCCCTTAACCAGTGGCTGAGATTTTTGCATCCAGATTCAGATCATCACACATATTTAGAAAATCATCACGTAAACTGGCAATACTGGTTTCGGCAGGAATGCCAATAGTCATATTTAGTGCAAACATAGGTGTGCCAGTATGGGGTGCAGCATAACGGTCGGTTTCAAGATCAACAATATTGATTTGTTTGCCTGAGAAAAAGCTGGTTAGTTTGTGTACGATTCCTGGGTGGTCAATGGCGATTACCTCTACATCATAGGGAATAAGGTTTTTTGCAGGCGCAGATGTTTCAGTTGTTTTCACTGTTAATGTCATACTCAAAGCAGATTCTGCTGTCTGCTTTTTATCAATAAAGTGACTGATGGCCTGTTTGCTGCCTGTTACCAGAAGCAGGATTGCAAATTCACCACCGAGCACACTCATGCGGCTATCTTCAATATTGAGTTCATGTGTGAGCAGGGTGTTGCTCAGCTCATTCACAATCCCGGGGCGGTCTTTACCCAGTGCGGTGATAACAAGTTTTTGATTCATAATGAAATTTGTAAAATATATTGTGCGCAGCTAAAAGTGTAAACAATGCATGTCAGGAAAAACAGGGATAAAAAACAGGGATGTTATAGTAATTTTGCGTTCAAATCTGTCCAAGTTGAGAAAGCTCTCGATCAAGTAAGTCAGCGTCTTTCAGTTTAGATTCGAGCAGGTGGCGTAAATGTTGAAGGCTGTCGACATCAATGTTGATGTACTGCAGACCCCAGCGGTCATCACTGGTGTGTTTGATTCTGGCGCGGGCATTGATTATTACATCATCAGACAGAAAAAGAGCCACAGCACAGGGGTTATTGGGATTGATTTTGATGTTTCCTGGAGGCTCGACCAGCATGCCATTGAGCGAAATATCCAGTAAATTACAGGTCCATTCTTCATTGCCACTTTGCATCAAAATTTCTGCATGAAAAGGCACGCGCGTATATTGTCGCCGTTCAGTATCGCCATTTTTGTATTTATCACCGCTCATGCCCATGAGTATAGGCATTAACCCCCGTTGTTCTATAAAAATGGTGCGTTATTTATTGAAATTAGCGGTAAAAGTTGATTAACTGTGTGCCCCGTTTCGGGCTTGTGAAGCAGGCTGGAAACATTCAAGAATTAACCTCAATTTTCGGGAAAATTATGTTTCGTGGAAGTATGGTGGCATTGGTTACGCCTATGTTCACCGATGAACGTGTTGATTATGACAGTTTGGCCACATTGGTCGAATTTCATATGGAAAATGGTACCTCGGCGATCATTTCGATGGGCACCACCGGTGAATCTGCCACGCTGGAGATGAAGGAGCACTGTGAGGTGATTCGTCATACCGTTGAACTGGTCGGTGGACGCGTTCCTGTGATTGCCGGAACTGGCGCCAATTCTACCCTTGAGGCTATTCAACTTACCCAGTGCGCTCGCGATGCGGGTGCCAATGCCTGTCTGTTGGTCACGCCCTACTATAACAAGCCGACTCAGCAGGGTTTGTACCTGCATCATAAGAAAGTTGCTGAAAGTGTCGATATCCCGCAAATTCTGTACAATGTGCCGGGTCGCACTGCCTGCGATATGCTACCTGATACGGTTGCACGTCTGGCCAAAATTCCAAATATTATTGGCATCAAGGAAGCTACCGGTGATTTGAACCGATTGAAAGAAATACAGTCGAAAGTGGCGGATGATTTTGAGATATACAGCGGTGATGATGAAACTGGTACTGAATTTATGCTGCAAGGTGGCCATGGCGTGATTTCAGTGACCACCAATGTAGCACCTAAAGCCATGTCAGTAATGTGTGCTGCAGCGCTGCTGGGGGATCGCGAGTCTGCCGAGGCCCTGAATATGCCACTGCTGGGTTTGCATAAAAACCTGTTCCTCGAAGCCAACCCAATCCCGGTGAAATGGGCGCTGGCTGAAATGGGACTGATTTCTACAGGTATACGCCTGCCATTAACGCCCCTGAGTGAGCAGTACCACCAGCCTTTACGTGAAGCAATGCAACAAGCCGGAATACTCTAAGGTAACCTTTGATGTTGAAACAAATTTACTTCGTCGCTTTTGCTGCGATTTTAGTTACAAGCGGTTGTAGTTCAGATGGCAACGAACGTCGCCAGGAATATCTGGATGCCGATTATTACACGCGCCTGGAATTACCGCCTGATCTTACCGCACCGGTTGATAAAGATCAGCTGAAAGCGCCCACTCCAAGCGAACAAGCCACTGAACGATTTAAGCGGGATACGGCAAACCTGGGGACAAAAGACAGCAGTATTCCGGTCGCCATGAAAGTGGAAGGTGCACGCCTGCAAACCGGCGATGGTGTTTTCTGGCTGGAAGTTGATGAAAATGCAGACAAACTCTGGCCGCAGTTGAGTGCATTCTGGAGTCATGAAGGCATAAAAATCATGCGCAATGAACCCATGCTCGGCATGGTCGAAACCGACTGGGTGAGTAAGCTGCAGGTTGCTGACGATGCCGGTTTTATAGAAAGGCTATTTAATTCAGCAACACCGGACAAACTGGACAAATTTAGAATGCGTGTTGAGCCGGAGCAGGGCAGTGAAAAAACAAAAATTTTCATGTCACACTCAGGGCTGGAAATGTTTGTCCAGGGTGATGACGTCAACTGGCGCAGTCGCTGTACCGAAGAGGAACTGGAGCGCGAAATGTTGAACCGCCTGGCCTTGTTCGTCGGTCTGGACGATCAGGAGGCAGAAAAAGTTTTTGAAAATTATCGGCCTTATGCCTCAAGAATTACCGTGCCCGGTGATAAACCAAATGTCTTATCCATTACAGGCACCATGAATTTTGTCTGGAAGCGCTCTTTGCGTGCACTGGATCGCCTGGGTATGGATGTTCAGGAAATAGACTCAGCGACACATCAAATCAAAGTTGCGATTGAAAAACTTGAGCGAGAGAAGCTCGGTGAAGAACGCGATGAAATTGCAGAGTCGAGCTGGTTGATGCAATGGTTTAGTGGTTCTAGTGAGGATTATGCCAATGATGAAGATCGTCAGTTTATACTCAGGTTCAGAGAAAATAATGCTGCGGTCAATCTTGAAATTTTGCGTCCGGATGGCGAGCCGGCAGAGAGTGTATTAGCCGAGCAGTTAAGAAAAAGTCTGGCAATAGAGCTACAATAATGCTGATATCAGGTTTGTTGTACAGGGGGGTTGGCGATGCATGATGATAATGAAATCATTATTGAGAATGCGGCACTTGATGTGTCGTCTGATAACTATGAAGAATTTGACCAGGAGTTAGATTCATCAAAGTTTGAGGAAAAGCTGGTACAGGAAAATGCTTTAAAGGGAATACTTAGAGAATATCAGATATATGCATCCAAATATTTATTGTTGAATTTTAGAGAAGGGAAAAAGGCGCCAGAGAAAAAATTTCGTATTAACCTTGCCTATATTTCTTCTGAGCCTGAACATAACAAAATTATTAAATGGAACTGGTTGTACGGCGCTCTAGCTACGACCGCATTATTTTGTCTTTTTATATTCCTTGCTGTCAAAGATATAGTGGATCTAAAATATTGCCTGATTGGTGGTGCGATAACGTTAATAGCGGCTGTTATTTGCTCATTAATATTTGTTTATTTAATGCGCGATGAATATATATTTAAGAGCCAGTTTGGTGGCATTAAGCTGTTTTTGATGGACAACATTAAGCCAAACCAGAAAGATTTTGACCAGTTTTTTATCGTACTGCAGCGAGCCATCGATAAGGCGCAATCATCCTCATCAATTGCAAACAGGCTGGTCGATGAGCTTAAAATGTGTCGTCGCCTGAAAGACGAAGGGATTATTGATAACGAGGCTTATATCGCCGCGAGGACGGCTATTTTTAAACATAAACAGTATAAGGCCTAGCTATTGTTCAATGCGTTGCTATTAACTTTTATCTTTAGTGATCAATGCATATGCTGAATGGTTGTGAATCGATTCAAAATTCTCTGATTCAACCGTGTATGCCAGAATACGTTCATCTGCGTTTAATCGGGCTGCGACATCACGCACCATATCTTCAACAAATTTTGGGTTATCGTATGCGCGTTCGGTAACGATCTTTTCATCAGGACGTTTCAACAAACCATAAAGCTCACATGAGGCCTCCTGTTCAACAATGTCGATGATTTCTTCGATCCAGATGAAGTCTTCAGTACAGACATCGACGGTTACGTGTGAGCGTTGATTGTGTGCGCCGCGGTCTGAAATCTTTTTCGAGCAGGGGCACAGACTGGTTACCGGCACCACAACTTTTACGTTGACGATGGGTTTTTCTTTTGTCTGTTTACCGATGAAGCTAACTTCGTAATCAAGCAGGCTTTGTACGCCAGAGGCGGGGGCTTTTTTGTTAATGAAGTAGTGGAAAGTCATTTCGATATGACCGCATTCTGCATCCAGGCGTTGAGTCATTTCTGACAGCATAATCTTGAACGAATCAACAGTGATTTCCCATTCGTGATTGTTCAGGATTTCCACAAAGCGGGACATGTGTGTGCCCTTGAAATCGTGCGGCAGATCAACGTACATATTGAAGTTAGCGACGGTATGCTGGATTTTCCCTTCACGGTCTTTCACCTGAACGGGATGACGAATATCCTTGATACCAACTTTGTCGATGGCGATAGCGCGGTGATCATGGCTGCTCTGTACGTCCTGCATCTCGCTGGCATTGGTTGGTTTTGCGTTGTTTGAGTCGCTCATTTTATATGTTCTCTTCGCTGTATCTGACACAGGCTCGTTCGGTTTCCCATAAAGTGACGGCACTCACTTTGATGGTGTTGGTATTTAATTGTGTTGAAATCTCGCGGTACAGATAAGCGGCAATGTTTTCCGCGGTCGGGTTGATTTCGGTAAAAGGTTCCAGTTCGTTAAGGTAGTGGTGATCCAGTCTATCACCAACTTCTCTGGCAGCCTGTTTCATTTTTTTAAAGTCGATGCCCATACCGGTTTTATCCAGTTGGGTGACAACGGCTTCCAGTTCAACTTTCCAGTTGTGGCCGTGCATTCGGCTGCAGGCACCGGGGTAGTCGCGTAATGTATGCGCCGATGCGAATTCAGTAATCACTTTTAGCTGGTAGCGGGCAGGCATTATGTTTTCTGGATGGTTGATAATACTTGAGTAAAATGGTCGGATATTATATATGAATTGTCTTATATTGGCAATTGCTGATTAACCTGCTCAAGAATGCTCTGTCTGATGCCGTCTGCATCCAGCCCCCAGTCAGCCAGCATTTCCTGCTGTGTGCCCTGTTCGACGTATTTGTCGGGGAAGCCCAGGTGCAGACGATGGATGCTGATTGACTGTGTATCCAGGTATTCGCTGACCGCGCTGCCGGCACCACCGGCAATGGCGTTTTCTTCGAGCGTTACAATTAGCTCATGGTTTTTGGCAATATGGCTAATGCTGTCTTCATCAAGCGGTTTCACAAAGCGCATGTTCACCAGGGTAGCATCCAGTTCTTTGGCAACCTTGTGAGCTGTTTCCAGCAGGGTGCCGAAAACCAGAAGGGCGATCTTTTTGCCCTCGCGGCAAATCTGGGCTTTGCCAAAGCCGATGGCGTTTAATGTTTTGGCTGGAATTTTTCCAGCGCCGCTGCCACGTGGGTAACGCACGGCTACAGGGCCATCGTGGATAAAGCCGGTAGTCAGCATGGCGCGGGCTTCGATTTCATCCGCCGGAGTCATGATCACCATATTGGGAATGCAGCGCAAAAAACTGATGTCGTACGCGCCGGTGTGGGTCGGGCCATCGGCACCGACGATACCGGCGCGGTCGATGGCAAATAATACCGGCAGGTTCTGCAGGGCGACATCGTGAACCAGCTGATCGTAGGCGCGCTGTAAAAATGTCGAGTAAATGGCGACCACTGGTTTCAGGCCATCGCAGGCCATGCCCGCGGCTAGCGTCACCGCGTGCTGCTCGGCGATGCCGACATCAAAATAACGATCTGGATATTTTTCTGAAAATTCGACCAGCCCTGAGCCTTCGCGCATGGCCGGGGTGATACCGACCAGTCGTTCGTCCTCTTCCGCCATATCGCACAGCCAGTCACTAAAGACCTGGGTAAAGGTAATATCGGCGGGCGATTTATTGCTGGATTCACCCGTCGAAGTATCGAAACTGCTGACACCATGGAATTTGCCCGGGTCATCTTCAGCGGGAAAATAGCCCTTGCCCTTGCGCGTCACTACGTGCAAAAAGCAGGGGCCTTTGTGGCCGGATAAGTTTCGCAGTACCGGGATCAGGGCATCGAGGTCGTGACCATCGACCGGGCCGTAATAATTAAAACCCAGTTCTTCGAACAGGGTACCGGGCGCAACCATACCTTTGACGTGCTCTTCAGTGCGGCGTGCTATTTCCAGCATACCGGGGATATTCTCCAGTACTTTTTTGCTGCCTTCACGCACCGTGGAATACAGGCTGCCTGAGAGCACGCGGGTCAGGTGGTTGGACAGGCCGCCGACATTCGGTGAAATTGACATGTCATTGTCATTGAGAATAACCAGTAGATCGGCATCGCTGTCGCCGGCATGATTTAAAGCTTCAAAAGCCATGCCACCCGACAGGGCGCCATCGCCAATCACGGCGATGGTTTTTCTGTTCGAGCCGGTCTGGTGTGCGGCAATGCTCATGCCCAGTGCAGCGCTGATCGAGGTGCTGGAATGGCCGGTGCCAAAAGCATCGTATTCACTTTCATCACGTTTCGGAAAGCCGGCGAGGCCGCCTTTCTGGCGCAGTGATTTCATTTGTTCACGGCGACCGGTGAGTATCTTGTGCGGGTAGGTCTGGTGGCCGACATCCCAGATCAGGCGGTCATCGGGGGTGTTGAATATGTAGTGCAGGGCGATGGTCAGTTCGACCGTGCCGAGGCCGGCTGATAAATGCCCGCCGGTATTGGCAACGCTTTCCAGCAGAAAACTGCGCAGCTGCTGGGCGAGCGTGGACAACTGGCTCTGTGGCAGTTTACGCAGGTCATCGGGTGAATCGATGGCCTCGAGCAAGGCCCATTGGGGATGACTGGTTGGCATGATCAGTTGTCCCTCTCAATAATGTAATCAGCTATCTGGCGTAGCGTGTCGGCCCGGTCGCCCAGATGTGCGATGTATGAAATTGCCTGATCGTGCTGTTCCTGGGCAAGCTGTTTCGCCGCCTCCAGCCCGAGAATTGCGGGGTAGGTTGGTTTGTCCCTTTCCTGATCCGAACCCTGGGGTTTGCCCAGCGTTTCGGTGTCGCCGATTACATCGAGAATGTCATCCTGAATCTGGAAGCACAGGCCGACGCACTGTGCATAGCTATCGAGCATCTCCAGCTCGGCCGCCGTGATCTCGGGATTGCACAGGCCACCGAGCACGACACTGGCGCGGATCAGTGCGCCGGTTTTCAGGCCGTGCATAGTTTCCAGTTGCTCCAGGGTCAGGTTGCTGCCAACGGCGGCGAGGTCAATGGCCTGGCCGCCGGTCATGCCGCGGGCACCGGTGGCTATGGATAATTGAGCAATCATTTTTAAACGCTGTTCACTGGATAAGGCAGAATCGGCATTGCTGAGAATTTCAAAGGCCATGGTTTGCAGGGCATCACCGGCCAGTATCGCGGTGGCTTCATCAAAAGCCCTGTGGCAGGTGGCCCGGCCCCGGCGTAAATCGTCATCATCCATGGCCGGCAAATCATCGTGGATCAGTGAGAAAGCATGCACCATTTCAACCGCACAGGCGGGAATATCCAGGCATTGATCGACACCATTGGTGGCTTTGCCCGCTGCATAGACCAGTATCGGGCGTACACGTTTGCCATCACCGGTCAGTGAATAATGCATGGCTTCGCCCAGTTTGGGGTCGGGGCAGGGCATGGTCTGCAGGTACTTTTCCAGAGCGTGGTTAACCCGCTGCTGGGCGCTGCTGATAAAAGCCTGTAATTGTTCAGAGTGAGGCATTAATCGTCCAGATCAAAGTCTTTTTCCAGAATTTTGCCGTTTTTCTCGACAAGTTCCTGAACTTTAAGCTCGGCGCTTTGCAGTGCCTGTTGGCATTCCGTGGTCAGACCAATGCCTTTTTCAAAATGTTTCAAGGCATCCTCAAGGCTCAAATCACCCTGTTCCATTTCTTCGACCAGCGTTTCCAGCTCGGACAGTGATTTTTCAAAATTGATCTTTTTCCTGGCCATGAATGGCGCCTCAAGTATTAATGCAGGGGCGTATTCTAACCGAGAGAGATGGCCGCTTCCATCAATTCGCTAATACGTTGCACGGGGATAATGGCCAAATCGTCAATGGCATCGTTTTTTCGGGGCAGGTTGGCCTTGGGAATAATGGCGGTTTTGAAGCCATGCTTGGCGGCTTCGCGCAGGCGTTCCTGACCATTGGAGACCGGACGTATTTCACCGGCCAGCCCGATTTCGCCAAAGGTGAAAATGCTGGTGGGCAGGGGTTTGTCTCTAAAACTGGACAGTGCAGCGAGCAGGAGTGCGGTATCTGCGCAGGTTTCAGTCAGGCGTACGCCGCCGACGACATTGATGAAAACATCCTGGTCGTACATGGCGATGCCACCGTGGCGGTGCATCACCGCCAGCAACATATTCAAACGATTCGCGTCCATACCCAGACTGACGCGTCGTGGATTGGGGCTGTGGCTGTCATCGACCAACGCCTGCACCTCGACCAGCATTGGCCGACTGCCTTCGCGGGTAACGGTGACGATGCTGCCGGGCACCGGTTTTTCATGACGCGACAGGAAAATGGCTGAGGGATTGCTGACTGTTTTCAGGCCTTCTTCAGTCATGGCGAAAACACCGAGTTCGTTGACCGCGCCAAAGCGGTTTTTGACCGCACGGATCATGCGATAGCGCTCACCGGAGTCGCCCTCAAAATAGAGCACGGTATCGACCATGTGTTCCAGTACACGCGGACCGGCCAGCGTGCCTTCTTTGGTGACGTGGCCGACCAGAAATAGTGCAGTGCCTGTGTGCTTGGCAAAACGTACCAGCTGCGCGGCGCTTTCACGCACCTGGGCGACGCCACCGGGTGCCGATTGCAGGGTTTCGGTGTAAATTGTCTGGATGGAATCGATCACCATGACCCTGGGCTTTGCTTTGGCCGCCAGCGTGATGATGCTTTCAACGCAGGTTTCGGAAAGCAGTTGCAGGCCTTTTTCGGCAAGCCCCAGGCGCCTGGCCCGCAGACTGACCTGTTGCAGTGATTCCTCACCAGTGACGTAAAGGCTGGGCAGGGTGCTGGAAATAGCGGCCAGGGTCTGTGTTAACAAAGTGGATTTTCCGATGCCAGGGTCACCACCGATTAAAGTCACCGAGCCGTGTACCAGTCCGCCACCGAGGACGCGGTCGAGTTCGCTGATGCCGGTGCCGGTCCTGGTTTCGGCTTCCATTTTTACATCTTCGAGTTGCTGTATGTGGGCGGCCGTATTGCTTTTGCCGGCAAAGCCCGAGCGTTTGTCACCGGTTTCAGGGGCGCTCTCGACCAGCGTGTTCCAGTCGCCACAGTCACCGCACTGGCCGGCCCATTTTGAATGGCTGCTGCCGCAGCCACTACAGACGTAAAGGATTTTTGCTTTAGCCATTACCCCATGTTCTCGTCAAAATTATCATCCTGATTTTCTTCGTTTTCATCTTCTTTTTGCAAAGGTAGTATGCGAACTGATTGCACGGCATTTTTACTGGTGCGCATAATTTCAATCGAATAGTTGTCGATCAATAAACTGGTGCCGGGTTCGGGGATCATTTCCATGTGTTCCAGAATCAAACCATTCAGGGTTTTTGGTCCGCGCTGGGGCAGTGACCAGTTTAGGTTGCGATTGATGTCACGAATATGGGTGCCACCATCAATCAGGTAGCTGCCGTCTTCCTGCGTGTGAATATCAAAATTACGCGTCGGTGCATCGGTGGTGAAACGCCCGACAATTTCTTCCAGAATATCTTCCAGCGTCACCAGTCCCTGAATACTGCCGTATTCGTCGACCACCAGGCCGGAGCGTCTTTTTTTCTTCTGGAAATTCAGTAACTGTCGGGTCAGGGAAGTACCCGCCGGAATGAAATAGGCCTTGCGGATTTGTGCATTAACATTATCGAGATTCAATTCGCCGCGGGCAAATAAGTTGAGTACTTTGCGCAGGTGCAATATACCCACGGTGTGGTCGATGCTGTCATGAAAAACAGGAACGCGGGTACGTTGGCTGTTTGTGATTTGTCGCTCGATATCACTCCAGTCGTCGGTCAGGTCAATGCCGGTGATTTCATTGCGCGGAACCATGATGTCTTCGACGCTGGTTTTTTCAAGGTCAAGAATGCGCAGCAACATTTCTGAATGCTGGCCGGGAATAATTTGTTTGGCTTCATTGATGACGGCGCGAAATTCAGCAGCACTGAGGCTGTCTTCCTTGCCTTCTGCTGCGTGCACCCCAACCAGTGATAGTAGGCGGTTGGCGAACATGTTGACCAGCCAGACCAGTGGGTAACAAACTTTTAATAATGGCGTGTAGATAAAAGAAGCGACAAAGGCCACTTTTTCCGGTTTCAGTGCAGCTAAAGTTTTTGGTGTGACTTCGGCAAATATTAAAATCACCAGCGTTAGTGTGAATGTGGCAATAGCAATGCCAGCTTCACCATAAAGTCGCATTGCAATGATTGTTGCAATTGAGGCGGCAAGAATGTTGACAAAGTTGTTGCCGAGCAGAATCAGGCCGAGCAAACGGTCAGGCCGATGCAACAAACGCCTTGCCAGTTTCGCGCCACGATGACCTTCATCGGATAAATGTTTTAAACGATAACGATTTAGTGTCATCAATGCGGTTTCTGAGCCGGAGAAGAAGGCCGAGAGCAGAATCAGCACAATAAGTACAATGAGTAGAATACCGGTTGAGATATCGTTCAAAAGAGAGGTCTCTATTTACTGATGTGAGTATAGTTGTAATTCGACCGAGGTGGTCTGTCAAGTGAAGCCGATGCTTCTATTTAAGCAGTACTTCCAGTACAAATTTGCTGCCAAAGTAAGCCAGCATTAAACTGAAGAAGCCGCCGAGTGTCCAGCGAACGGCGGTGCGGCCACGCCAGCCGATGAACCAGTGACCGAACAACAGTATGGCAAAAACGATCCAGGCAAACATCGACAGCGTAGTTTTGTGAACCAGATGCTGGGCAAAAATGTTTTCAAGAAAGATGAAGCCACTGGCCAGTGAAATGCTCAGGCCCACAAAGCCAATGATGATAATTTCAAATAATAAGGATTCCATAGTTTTTAAGGGTGGCAGAAATCGAATGAAGCCACCGGGCTGGTGACGGTGTAAAAAACGGTTTTGTATTGAAAGCACAACGGCATGAACCGCAGCTAGCCCCAGGATGCTGTAGGCGATGATGGAGCTTATAATATGGAATAAAAGGCCATTGGAACTGCCTGTTATTATGACATTGCTGGTTGATTGCAGCGTGTCTATGATGATGGTTGCGGCGGCAATGGGTAAGACAATAATGCCCATAATTTCGATTGGGTGACGTACAGATGAAAGCAGCGTTAGCAGTGCGATGCTGGCACTGATTAGTGACAGGCTGCTATAAAAACTAAAATTGATGCCGACAGGGCTTATCATGGTTGAGTAAAGTATAAAGATGTGTGCCGACAGAGCAACAAAACCGGGTGCCAGCAGCATGGGTTTGCTCAGATTTTTTAATGATGACTGGTGTCTCAGGTGCAGTAAAAGCCCAAGTGTGCACAGGAGGTAAAGTATGGTAGCGGTGAGTGCTGCAAAAATTATGTTCATGTTTGTCTATACTTACACAAATATTCCGTGACTACGATGATAATCGTAAAAATTATAATGTACGACCTACAGGTCATATCGGTGGGTACATGTTAGCATCAAGTGACATAAACAGAAATGCACAAAAAGGTGATAAATGAAGATCCGCGTTCTTGGATGCAGCGGTGGCATTGCCAAAGGTGTGGCAACGACATCGTTCCTGATTGATGACGATATCCTGATTGATGCGGGCACCGGTGTGGGTGACCTTAGTATCAGGGAAATGCAGCGCATCAAGCACATCTTTATTACCCATTCACATCTAGATCATATCTGTTCCATTGCCCTGTTAACGGATACCCTGTTTAACCACCTGGTTGGAAAGCCTATTACCGTGTATGCGCAGCGAAGTACGATTAAGTCATTGAAAGAGCATGTTTTTAACTGGGCGATCTGGCCGGATTTTACGATTTTGCCGGAAAAATCTAACCCGGTACTAAGGCTGAAGGCCATGGCCAAAGGCAGTACACTGGATATCGAAGGTCGTAGTGTTGAAATGATTGCGGTAAACCACGCCGTACCCGGTGTGGCATATCGTGTGGAATCCCAGGGCAGGTCTTTTGCCTTCAGTGGCGATACTATGACGAACAGGAGTTTATGGGCAGCACTTAATAAGCACGATGATCTGGATTTGTTGTTTATTGAATCGGCCTTTGCCAACAAAGATGCAGCGCTGGCTGAACTGGCCTTTCATTATTGCCCGCAAACACTGGCCGAAGACCTGTGCAGGCTGGAACATCGCCCCAGAGTCTGTATTTCACATCTTAAGCCGGGTGAAGAAAAGCGCATTATGAA
>JAPHSZ010000229.1 GCA_026196545.1 Gammaproteobacteria bacterium | reverse complement strand
TCTACTTTTTTCATGGCGCGCATTTTAGCATTTCCGGCATAACAAAAGCGCACGCAGGCTATGCGGATATGCCTTCTTCCCTGCTTCGCTGTATAATTCGCTTTCCTAAAAATTCAAGAAGATAAGAGACATGCCATTAATTCGCCCCTTTGCCGGTTTACGCCCCGTTCCAGAACGCGCTGAAGAAGTTGTCGCGCCGCCTTATGATGTCCTGAACTCTGCCGAAGCGCGCGAACGCGCTGTGGGCAAACCCTGGAGCTTTTTGCATATTTCCAAGGCCGAAATCGACCTGCCGGAAGACATCGACCCTTACGACCCGGCGGTCTACGCCAAATCGGCCGAGAACCTGCAGAAGATGCTCGACGAAGGCATCCTGATCCGCGACGACAAGGACTGCTACTACGCCTATCGCCTGATCATGAACGGCCATTCACAGATTGGCCTGGTCGCGACGGCCTCGGTGGCCGACTACGACAGCAACCGTATTCGCAAACACGAGTACACCCGTCCGGCCAAAGAAGATGACCGCGTGCACCAGATCGAAGCACTGAACGCACAGACCGGCCCGGTGCTGCTGACTTATCGTTCACAGGATGACATGGACAGTATTCTAGCGGAGGTCGCCAAAACCGAACCACTGGTTGATGTCACCGCTGATGATGGTGTGCAGCACACCTTCTGGATCATCGACGACGATGCAACCATCGCCAAAATCAGCGCCGGCTTTGATGCCATGAATGCAATCTATATTGCCGACGGTCATCACCGTTCTGCTTCTGCTTCCCGCGTCGCCAAGACCAAGGGCGGTGACGGCAACCAGAACAGTGATTACTTCCTGTCGGTCATCTACCCGCACAACCAGATGAAAATTCTGGACTACAACCGTGTGGTCAAGGACCTGAATGGTTTAAGCAAAGACGAATTGTTAAAAAGCCTCGAAGGCAAATTTGAAGTCAACGCCGAAGATGCCGCAGTTGCTCCGAGCAAGCCCACCGAATTTGGTATGTACCTTGATGGTCAGTGGTATCGCCTGAACATCAATGCCGATTTAATTCCCAACGATCCAGTTAAGTCACTGGACGTTAGCCTGCTGGCAGATAATTTAATCGAACCGGCACTGGGCATCTCAGACCCACGCACCGATAACCGCATCGATTTCGTTGGCGGCATTCGCGGCCTGGGCGAACTGGAAAAACGCGTTGACAGCGGCGAAATGGCGATCGCCTTTTCACTGTTCCCAACCCGTATGGAAGCCCTGATGGATGTAGCCGACGCCAATGAAGTCATGCCACCCAAGTCTACCTGGTTTGAACCCAAGCTGGCCGATGGCCTGGTCTCGCACGTGCTGGATTAAGCCAATAATTTTTCCTGGCAATAAAAAAGCCCCGCTGTTACCAGCGGGGCTTTTTTAGTTTAATAAAACATAACTCAAACTATTCCACAAATATTTCCCTAAAAAAATCAAGATTTCTCTGCCACGAATCTCTATCAGCCTCAGCATTGTATTCCAGTGGTAAACCGAATTTCTTACCGGTTTCGTCGGCTGCTGGATTAGTGAAACTGTGTTTCACACCCGGATAATTTACAAATTCAAAATCAGCACCGGCATTTTTCATTTCTGCTTTTAGCGCTTCAATATGTTCTGCTTTGACAAAGGGATCAGCTGCGCCATTGAAAACGCGGACACTGGCCTTGATATCACCCTTCCTGGCCGGATTTTTTGTTGTAATACTGCCATGAAAACTGGACACGCCTTTTATATCTACACCCATGCGTGCCATGTTCAAAACCACACCACCACCAAAGCAATAGCCCATCGCTGCCAGCTTGTCGGCCTCGACATTTTCCTCTGCCTTGAGCGTATCTATCGCTGCTTCAAAACGGGCTTTGGCCAAAGGCATATTACTGGCCACCGCGCTGGAGAACTTACCGGCATCATCCGGGTGGTCAGCGGTTTTACCATCGCCGTACATATCAATCGCAAAACCGACATAACCAGCTTCAGCAAGTTTTCGGGCTTTGTCACGCGCGTGTTTGTTGTGTCCCCACCATTCGTGCACGATCAGTACACCGGGACGTTTGCCTTTGATGGTATCATCATAGGCCAGCATTCCCTTCATCGTGGTATCACCCTGTTGATAGTTGATTTCTTTGGTGATGATTTCAGCGTGACTGTTACTGGTGCTCAATAGAATTAACAGGACAAAAGTAACTTTTAGATTCATGGGGAATCTCCATTAATATACGAGAATAGTTAGAGAATATTACTTGAAAACTCTTTGAGTTAATCCATACTGTCTATCCTGTTTACATGGGCTAATCTTGCTAGATTTTTTTGCTCTGATACCATGCCGGAAAGTCCACTATAGAATCCAGCACGGCCTCTGGTTTAATACCCGTCTCAAGATCACTTTCACGGAACTTGCCAGTACGAACCAGTACTGCTTTCAGCCCTGCCCGTTGCGCCCCATCCACATCACCACAAACATCATCACCGACCATTACGATCCGGCTTGCATCCTCACCCAGAATATCAACAGCCGCCTTATAAAAAGAAAGCGCCGGCTTGCCCATCACCAATGGCTCCACATCTGCTGCATGTGACAGGGCCATCACAAATGGCGCCACATCCAGACGCAGGCCATCATCTGCCTGCCAGTAACGGGTCATACCCAGAGCAACCAGCTTTGGCTTAGGCTCAGACATTAATAACTGAAAGGCACGATTTAAAATAGCAAAGTTCCAGTCAGAACCAAGGTCACCAACAACAACAGCAGCAACCTCTTCATCCTGTTGTACGTCTTTGAAATCAGAAAATTCTACTTTGGTTTTTTCCGGAACAAACAGCGCAATTTTTTCATCCACCAGATTGTTTCGCAGCCAGCGCACCGCTGCTACAGGCGGCGTAAGAATGTGAGCTTCATCCGTATCAATACCAAAACCAGCCAGCCTCTCAACCAGTGCCGACCGTGGCTTTGATGACGTGTTGGTCAGAAACAGATGCGGAATTGAATTATCGTTTGCCCAACAGGCAACCTCGGCTGCACCCGCAATCACTTTGTCAGCCTGGTAAAACACACCATCAAGATCAAACAGAATAGCCAAAGTTATTTCCAGTTAGTAACCACCTGAATTAATTATGCACAAATTAGAAGACAAATATAAACATTGACTATGGGTATACAGGTATGGGTAGTTCACACTTCTGAGCAATGGCACTTTCCATGGATTGCCCTGTTACCAAATAGAATAAAATCAGTGTTGTTATTGTTAGGCAAAACGGTTGTATGGTTAACATTCATAAGGAGCTGTAATACATAGAGGGAGATTTTATTCACATGATTTATGAAAAGACTTAGAGGGTTGAGTCATGAAACAGAAAATATTAACTAAAGCGGTGGCGTTAGCGCTAACTACGGCTGGCCTTTTACTGGCTGTACCAGCAATGGCTTCTGAAACTGACCAAGCTATCATTGTGGCAGCAGATCAAACCAGGGACAGGGAACAAATCAGAGTGGATGCAGATATGGATCGTGATCGAGACCGTGACCGTGACCGCCTGCATGATAGCGATGCAGATCAGGACCAGGATCAGGACCAGGACCAGGATCAGGATCGCGACCGGGATAGAGTTGGCCAATAAACAAAACCGGTTATTCGTATAACTAGCAAGGTTTATCCGGTTTTGAACGGGCATGGTCAACGCTTGCAACACACGGGGCTGTTAAAATCTTGCAGCCTTACCAGTTCCTTTGTACGATTAAATACCATCATCATTATTGCATCCGCACTGCCGGCCTTGTTTAACAGGGCAGCAGCTGCTGATGAGGGCATTGTTAAATTAACGGCAGGCGCAGAGTATATAAGTGGGGATTATGGTGATACCGAGTCGGTCGATCAGTTATATGTACCGCTTACCACAAGGTATACCACCAGTCGATCCACCCTTCGATTAACTATTCCCTATATTCGCTTAACGGCACCGGCAGACGCAGTTCAGACCGGCAATATTATTCCACCTGGCACTAACAAAATGCGTACAGACTCAGGAATAGGGGATGTTATCGCAGGTGTGACTTTCCACGATACACTTAATACCGAAGCCAGTTCAGATCTAGCCATTGACTTTACTGCCAAAGTAAAACTCGGCACCGCTGATGAGGACAAAGGTCTGGGTACTGGCGAGAATGACTACACCATGCAGGCAGAACTGTACAACTATCATGACCGTTTTATGTTGTTTGGCATTCTGGGTTACAAATTTCGCGGCGACCCACCTGGCATTAATTTGAACAACAGCTGGCTTGCTTTCGTGGGTGGCAATTACAGGTTAACGCGTTCATTAAAAGTGGGACTGGATTTCTATTATCAGGAAGCATTAATTCCCGATATAGATAACCAGATGGAGTTGTCAGCATTTCTTGGCTACAAAATAAGCAGTACAACTTTTCTACGCGGCTATTTGTTAAAAGGCATCACCAACGCAAGTCCCGACTGGGGAGCCGGCGCATTTATTACCTTCATGCAGTAACTCATAACCAAATTTAAATACTGGGTACACACCAGGCTTGAGATTATCGCTCCAGCGTGGGCACAAACATTACCGAATGAGCGCATTTTCTAAGTACGCCCTCTTCAACACCACTTATCAGGGAATTATACAGATCACCATGCTTATGACGCCCTAAAATAATTAGGTCAATATTCAGTCGGTCTGATTCATCCAGTATTGTTTTAACGGTTGCACCCTTTACCAGTAGCGATGAGGCATCAATGCTCAGATCTCGAAGGCTTTTTGAAAGCTGCTGGAGAAATTCATGTTCATCATGAAGCTCGTTGGCCGCTTCATGCCGTAACATCTTTTTATCTACATTAAACGGGAATTGCCGCGATCCGGGAACAACATGAACTATCCTCACCTTGCTAGAGAAAACACTTGCCAGTTCAATAGTACGTTGTATTAAAGGCGATGCGACTGTTGTATTCTGGCAATCATCAATGGCGACAAGTATATTTTTCACCCTCAGATATTCCTTAACTGATTACTGCATGGCACAGCATCGCTAGCACGATCAATATTCACATACGCAAATCCCCCATACCACTCACTTGCTTGATTGGTGCGGGCAATGTATTCAATACGACAAAACATTGTTCTGAATTCATGACGCATATTATTGAAAAGCATTTGCTTGCCCAGAAACAGGGGCACAAAAAAGTCAGGCTCAATACTGGCGATATAGCTCAGCCGCGTGCTCTGCCCCATTGAGGCAATTTTCCATACTGCCTTGCCTGATATAAAATCACTTTGTTCCGGGAGTATTACAGCCTGTAGATCACCCGACCCGGAAACACTGATTTCATCAACACGCAAAACTTCCCTGCAAAATATCATGATACAGTACACCGACCGTGACTGGATCTTCATTTTTCCATCATCAGATGATTCCAGCACTTTGCTTTCAATAACAGAATTACTGAGTCGATCAATATTTGCGTAATCAGTTAATACCTGCCATACATATTCCTCAGTAGCGGCTATTTCCGCAATGGCACTAACGTAAAAAACTCCGTCTTTCTCTGTCACTGAAATATCAGCTATATCTACTGCAAAAACACTACTTTTAATAGCCAAAAGCATTGGCAATGTGATGAGGCATAACCTGATCAACCGAAAGAAGCTTAGATAAAACACCATACGCCCTCCACTCGCTTACATCAGGATTGCGTAGCACGTCCGCGTCTAGCAACCTCGTGTAGTGACAGGCTTAATGATTATACGAATAATCTTTTCAGGCACAATACGGTGTTCCTGTTAATCCTGATAGAAGTTCTTTATAAAGTTAAGCAGCTTATTAAATCAGTCTATTTGCTCAACATTAAACGACCGCATTCGATTCAGGGCAAACGCCAGTTCGAAAGAACGAAACTGTGCATAATGCCCGGAAATTTTTTCGTTAAGAATATCGAGCCC
The DNA here is from genome assembly GCA_026196545.1 of Gammaproteobacteria bacterium. Taxonomy (GTDB): domain Bacteria; phylum Pseudomonadota; class Gammaproteobacteria; order SZUA-229; family SZUA-229; genus LH-M37. The sequence goes on along the minus strand of JAPHSZ010000229.1, from coordinate 5,048 downwards.
ATGTTCTTCAAGATCTGACATCACTAAATCGATGACCTGCTTCAGCGTTCTTTTTCCGTCCATATACTTTCTGGCATAAAGCATAGAAAAACCAATCGCCTTTGTCTGTGATAATTCAACCAGCTGCTCCAGGTCTGTCAGGTCAATTTTATTTTGACCAAAATGCAGGGTCTTTACCTCTGTTGCATAGAGGCGCCATTTTTTGTACTCACTCATCGGGTCAACACTTTCTTCAACTGGAATACGTGCTTTGGGCTGAATGCAGTGTTCAACGTCCTCTTTTATTCTTTTTGTCGGGTAGTTGTGAATAATCTCCTTTGCCCGATCAGATACATCTTCCGGATGGTATTTGACCATCTGAATGACATGATCTGCGACTTCAAAATAATCGCCCACGCCTCCCAGCGCGAGAATTGTTGATACTTTTTTTTCAAGGTAAAGCTGGCGGATCTTATCGATATAAGAAGTAATCGGTTCATCGGATTTTTTTACCAGCTTCTGCATATACATATCACGGATCATAAAATTAGTGGCGCAGGTATCCTCATCCATCAGAATCACCTTTGCCCCCAGCTCCATGGCCTCGATAATATTGGCGGCCTGCGAGGTGCTGCCACTGGCATTTTCGGTAGAAAAAGCGGTGGTATCTTCGCCAAATGGCAGATTCCGGATAAAGGGGGATATGTCGGTGTTAACCACATGCCTGCCGCTATACGACCTGACCTTCACCGTCTCCATCAATGAGACACAGCGCTCCCTGCCGTCTCCGGCTATATGGTTATACACACCCATCTCAATCGCCTGCAGCAGGGTCGATTTACCGTGATAACCACCACCGGCAAGCAGGGTGATGCCTTCAGGAATGCCCATGCCAGTTATTTTTCCGGCATAGGGTAAATCAATTTCAAGCTTCAGGCTTGCGGGTGATTCAAACGCGATGATTGAATCACTTGGCATAGTGCGGTCGCTGATACCGCTCTCCCTGGGAAGAATGGCACCGTCCGCGATAAAGGCCAGTAGCCCTAAGTCGGGGAGTTTCGCCCGCAAAAACTCGGCATCGATGGCCGTGTGTATGTGAGATAGCAGGTGATCTTTATCGGTATGATCCCGATGCAATGCCAGGCTGACAATTTCCGGCAGCTCTTCAAGCAGCATTTTAATCGCCAGCCTGGCTTTAATTTTTCTTCCGGATGCAGGCAGCCCGACAAAACAGCGCACCTCCAAACTGTGTTCATTAATCACCACCGAACTTCGTTCAAGGATGGTCTGACCCGGTTCATTGATAGTGATGATACCGCTGTAACCAGGCCCCCGCCTTTTACCGGCAATGTTGCTGCTGTTATAGAAAAACTGGCGGGCATAAAAATCCCGACAGGCAATTTCCCCGGTTCTTGAATCGATCATGTCGGCTTCAATTACCGTATCACGCAGTGGAAATTGAAGCCGGTAAATCCCGGTATGGGGTGGTGCGTAAGGGTCCTTGGGGATTTGCTCAATAATTAATACAAACTGCTCAAAATCATAGCTACCGATCAATGACTGAAAGGCACCATAATCCTGCCCGTCTAATGGCGTAATTTTCTTCTGCAGCTGATCCTTTGTCACCATCACCCTACCCCCAGTGTAATCGGATAAATGATTGCATAAGTTAATTATGCACAGATCAGGCAACAAGTATAAACATTGACAATAGGGCTACGGGTTTTCAAATCAGAACGAGGAGCGCACCCTGCCGGGCTAATGTTTTAACGTAATTTGAAACGCCTCCGCTATCGCAGCGATGGTTTGTGGGCTATCCCATTCATACGCCCCGCGGGCTTTGAACAGCACACGGCCTTCAGCATCGACGAACACCGTCAGTGGAATTGCACTGGCACCCAGCATGTTTTCCAGAAATAGCTTGCTGTCGAGATAATTTTCAAAGGTGATTTTTGTCTGCTCGATAAAAGCCTCAGCCCGATTGCGATAATCATCGGTTGAGATCCCAATCACGTTGAACTCTTTTCCATTATAACGTTGCGCCAACCTCTCCAATGACCCCATCTCCGCCCGGCAGGGGCCACACCAGCTGGCCCAGATATTAATCATCAGCGGCTTGCCCTTGAAATCAGCAAAGGTTTTAGCCTTGCCATTAAGCCCATCCAGCGTCGCCTCACGCAGCAGCCCACCCGCCTTGACCTCACCGGGCGTGCCTGCAAATGACGCTGCGGGCAGGACTGATACCAGGAAAATGAGCAGGGGAAATATTCGCACGTTAAAAAACAAGCCACTGCGCAAACGCAGAAAAAATCGTAAATTATGTTCGATATCAAAAGGCATATGAAGTCGACCTGTTACTTTGATCCGGAGACCATAAAGTCAACCGCCGCTTTAAGCTCCTGGTCACTGCATGCGCCGCAGGTTCCTTTTGCCATCATTGCAGTACCGGGCACACCTTTTATTGCCGAGTTATATAAGGCCTCGTTGCCTTTGGCGATACGAGGGCCCCAGGCAACAACGTCACCCAGTTTAGGCGCATTAGCGACACCTGTGCCATGACAGTTTACACAGGATTTTTTATAAACCTGTTCACCATTCATCGCTGCTTGTTGAGCAGGTTCTGCTTCGGCTTTAACGACTTCATCTTCAGTGATCTTTGTAGCTGGTGCCTCTGTCACTGCCGGTGCAGCTGGTGCAGGTTCAGCCTTTTTACTGACAGGCGATTTTTGCTCAGAATCGCAGGCTGGAATGATTAAGAGTGGTAGGAGTAATAATAGATAGCTGATTTTGGTTTTCATGGGTAAGGCCTGTGATTGAGGAATGGGGATTATATAATCTTTGGATTAGTTATTGAAGGGTAGGCATGTTGTGAGTGCACACGCGGTTATGAATAAAGGATGTGGATTACTTGACCATAGCTTTTAAATAGTTACGTTCCCTTTCACACGGTTTTTTTGGTTGTTTGGAAATTGTGGGAGAGTGACGGTATCTACGGTGCTTAATTTGCGCCTGACTCCCCGTGAAGTGACATGGTACAAACCACCTGCTAATTCTAGTCTGAGTGGTCTAGCTATGTGATTAGTCTAGAATACGCCTCTTGATAATGTGGCATGAAAAGACCTGACCCCTTATTTCTCCAATCTGAGATTTTTTATTAGCAATTTACCTTGAGAAATATACTTTAGCTCCACTAACTTATAAGTAAAATGTGAACAAATGATGACCATTCCGAGAACGGTTACCAGTAAGACATTATCTTTTAACATACTCCCAGCTGTCACCGGCATTGGGAATCTAAACACGTAGATTATTGTAGATATAACAACCCAGTGCATCAGATAAATTGAATATGACAATGACCCTAAATAGGGAAAAAGCTTCAATTTAAAAAATATTGAAACAACACCACCCTCAAAAGAAAATAACAGTATAACTAATCCAAACGTTAAACCAGCAACAATCAATAATTGCTCAAAAACTGAGGAGCCAACAGAAACCACATACACTACACAGCATAGTGCTAATATTTCTACAATAGAAAACAAATAAAAATTAATGGGTATTTTGTCGCAAATACATCTATAGAGATAGTTTATAAATGCTCCAAAAAAGAAACAAGATAGCCCTCTGATAGAGTTTGACGTCAGTATCGTAAAGTTTGTGTAAAGCGCCAAAAACATTGTGATAGCAATCATTAGCCACACTAATTGTTTGAAACCTGCTTTAAAAAACAATGTAATCATGAACACTATACAAACATAATATTCTATGCTGATACTCCAGGAAGGAGAGTTAAATGAATAAGCGTCAGTATAATTACTCCATGCCTGTAGTAAGAAAATATTAGGAAGTAGTTCTGAGACAGCGTTATGATCGGTAAATGGAGGAGATGCAAAGCTTACTCCATACTTCCCCAGAAGCAGCTTGACTATATCTCCAAAAACAAATAAGAGAAGTGTAAAAATGTGTAAGGGGATCAATCTAAATGATCTTGCCAGAAAAAATTTTCTAAAATCAAAGTTTTGTTTAAATCCATATGAATGCGCTAAAACAAACCCACTCAAAACAAAAAAGAACTCTACAAAAAGCCAGGAATTTTTTACAAAATCAAATTTTGCTAAACTTTCGACTGGATATAGTCCTAAAATCCGCATGTGTGCCACAGCCACTGCCACAGCACAAAGCCCCCTGAAACTATCGAGGACCTCAAATCTTTTTGTATTCATAATTGATAAACCTCGATATTGTATGCCACGCACATCAATTTAATACGTCATCAAAATCTTTTAGAGAGATTACAGTCTGATTTAAGGGACACATTAGCTTGCTTGGCTATGTAAACTAAGCTATCCATAATAGTGCATTTTTGCCGTATAGCTAACAAAAAAACTTAGGATAAAGTCTTTCCATGCAATATTCGCATTTAATAAAAGCAATATTTTTAAGAAATAGCGTCAGGCTCGTTTTTTCTATCATCAATCAATCTGAAAATAAAACCAGCCAATTTCGCACCCTCCCCAACAACCCTGTGCTGTCTAAGATGTGAATTTCTTTTCCAGGAGAATACCACAATAATAAAGGCAATTATAATCACACCCATAAAAAAAGCCCCGCTGTCTCCAACGGGGCTTTCGCTTTTAGCTACAGGCAAAAAGACAACATTACATCATGCCGCCCATTCCACCCATGCCACCCATATCAGGTGCGCCACCGGCAGCGGCTGTTTCCTGAGGAAGTTCTGCAATCATGCACTCGGTCGTAATCAACAGGCCGGCAACAGAAGCTGCATTCTGCAGCGCTGAGCGTGTTACGCGTGTTGGATCAAGAATACCCATCTTGACCATGTCACCGTATTCACCCGTCGCTGCGTTATAGCCGTAGTTGTTTTTCTTGGCAACAACATTAGCCAGTACCACTGAGGCTTCATCACCCGCATTGGTGACGATCTGGCGCAGTGGGTCTTCCATGGCACGGCGTGCAATGGCGATACCGATGTCCTGATCGTGGTTGTCACCTTTGATTTTATCAACGGCTTCACAGGCACGCATCAGGGCAACACCACCGCCAGG
>JAPHSZ010000099.1 GCA_026196545.1 Gammaproteobacteria bacterium | reverse complement strand
CCCCAATTATTAAAAAACTGTTAACTCATACCAACCACTATGCTGAAAGTTGAACTACATACCCACGAAATCCCTGAGATTTTCGAAAATTTTAGAAAGATCATTGGTGAAAAGCATTGGCTAAAACAAGCGCATCTTGTTAAGCAGGATATTCAAGGGCACAAATATCTTAAAGATTACCTTCTTAGACGACATTCCATTTCTTTTGCTTTAACCAAGTACAGTTCATTTATTAAAAGATATAAAGGCATCCCGCCCCATGAATTATTGAATCGTGATCTTTATCCTGCAATTAGTTTCGCTGCACAGACACTATCTATTTATGACAATTCATCTGCGCAACAAAAGAAAAGGTTTATTCGTCGTATCCATGGCGCCTTTAAGAATGCCGATGAAATGCGAGCCATGCAACTTGAGTTATTGGCAGCGACACACTTCGTACTTCGACATTACCCAGTGTCATGGCCGGAGATGGATGGTAATGGTAACTTCGATATTCTTGTTAATGACATAGGTGAAGCTGGTCTTGAAATAGAGTGCAAGTCAATTTCATCGGACAAAGGCAAAAGAATACACGATAGAGAAAGAAATGAATTCTTTGACCTCACTAAGAAAGCTATTAAATCCGTATCACAAGGCCTTAATGTCGGTATATCTGTGGTAATGACATTGCCAAAAAGATTACCTAGCCAACACAATGAAAGAAAAATCTTGGCTCAGCGCGTATGCGATCAGATCATTGCAGCGCAAGACCAATCTTTTAGCGATGGAAGCAATATACGTATAAATGAATTTGATTTCAATTTTATCAATGAGCATTTTAAAAAAAATAATTCAAGTATTAGTATGGATTATATCAATCAAGTAACCAATACCACGAATCAAGGAGCGATGATATACGGGAATAAAAATGGTGGTGGAGTAGTTTTTGTCATACAGAGTCAACAAGATGACTTATTATTAGATTCTATTTTTAGTCTTTTGGCTAAATCAGCAAAATCTCAAGTCACAAAAACTCGTCCCGCATTATTTATTGTTGGCCTTCATGATCTTGCATCAGGAGAGTTGCGTGAAATAGCGCAACAAGAAACAAATCCAAATTTACCACCTACACCATTACAAATCCGCACTAGTGATTACTTAAACAGCTTTAATCGAGATCATATTATTGGTGTCAGCTTTCTTGATAATGGCTCTCTTCAAAAAAAAGAAAATGGCGATGTATCAAGTGCTGGAACCGCATACGCATTCAAAAAAGATGACAGTCAATACTGGCACAATGACTTTTCTGAAATTTTTCAGCAATAGGACCGTAGGTACGATTAGCACCGCGTAATCGTACGCATGTCACCCTCCACCCGAAACCTCATCATTCACATCCCCACACCAATCCGCCGAATAAACACCCAACTCCACATAACGATGAAAGGTTGAATATGGCCAATCTCGTACCCGTTCAACATGACCGTGTTTTACCGGGTTAACGTGCACATAATCTACGTGACGCTAGTAGTCGTTTTCATCACGTATTAAGTGTTCCCAATAATGCCGCTGCCAGCACGGTAGGTTGGGTTGAATGTTTTTCATGAAACCCAACATTAAAAACTAAAAAGTCATATTGTATTTTTATCTTTAACCCATGTTGGGTTTCGTTCCTCTACCCAACCTACAGCACTGTAGAATATGAGAAGAAATTTGCCAGTAATTAAATCGTCCGTTTTATTGGGGGAAGCTCATTCTGACCCACTTTTTTATCGCCTATACTAAAGGCAATCACAAGATAAATATAATTATTATAAAGGAGTAAAAAAATGCGTTTCAATTATTCAAAACTGATTTATGGGGTGTTTTGTTCGACATTATTAATTGCCGGATGTGGCGGCGACTCATCTTCTCCGTCAGGGGTTACGGCTGTGGAAGTGAATTTCTCAGTTGATGACTCAGCCAACATGGTCTATCAGGCCGGTGATCTCATGTGGAAAGGTTCATTCGCATACGATTCTGCCACTCGCATTCTCACACCGGACCTGACCTGGAGCAGCCCGAATATTCCACTCTATGACGATGGCCCCTATACAGCAGGTGGTCATGAGCCGGTGGGTGCAACTGCAAACGATCACATATGGGGCATATCGGTCCTCGTGGTACCTGCAACAAGTACGCTCACTTTTGAATATGGACTCGTCGACTCTTCGATGGGGAATGTCTGGATATGGGAAGGTTCTAACGGCACTTTTAGTGTTGAACCTACTGACACTATGACCATTACTGCGACAGGCCAAACTTTTCCGCTTTTTGGAACCACTGACATGAGACTGGAAATTGATACTAGCGCGCTTAGTGCTAACTTTACTCCGTGGGATCCAGCAAATACGGTCAAGATCATGGGCTCAAACTGGAATTGGGATTTGGTCACGTTAGTCGATGACGGTACCGTGGGGGACACACAAGCTGGTGATGGCATATATACATTCGAGCTATCCCAATATGTTGGTGCGGGCAATGCTTACCCCCATCTCGGTCTGCTAAATTCGGGGGATATTCCGGAGTTTCTCTATATGTTAGCCGGTATCGAGTATAAGGATTTCACTACCCTTGCCGACAGCACTGGCGTTACTGCTTCGGTAAAAGCAGCTGGTGCCGGCAGCTGGACTACGGCTTTGATTGCTAACAGCGTCCAAAGCTCCAGTATTATTGTTCCATAGTTTTGTCGGGTGCAAAAGCACCGTAGGTAAGATTAGCAAAGCGTAATCGTACGCATGTATTTTCTATTTATAATTAACATTCGTCCGATTACGCTGCGCTAATCGGACCTACGAACTGATTGGCCATATTCAACATTTCATGGTCTTGTTATAGAAGGAATTTACCCATCCGATTGGGCAGGCGGCAATGATACAAAGTTGGTTTGCTCGGAATGATTTCGGTGCAATGCGCTTCGCTTATTGACACCCTACGGTGGCTGCGCTTTATTACACCTTACCGTGTTGAGCATGAATGGAAATTTCGCCTGGATGACATGATTCGTTTTTCTGAAAAATGTTTTGGCGTATACAGACGGATTTGATCAAACCACATTTGAAAATACAGGCCTTAACTATGATGCAACCGTGCATAATTTGGTTTTAATAGGTGAGGCTGCTACACATGTTCCAGAAGATTTTTGCAATGCAAATCTATCAATTCACTGGCGTATGATAATTGCGACCAGGAACAGGCTGGTGCATAGCTATTTAGGAATTGATAATAATACTTTGTGGAGTATTATTCAGAATGATGTGCCTTCGCTTTTAGCTGAGCTAAAGAAGCTGAAATATTAATTGGAGTTGCATTAAATTTAAACAACCTGACCCGCACACCACCCCGACGACCAGGCCCACTGGAAGTTATAGCCACCGAGCCAGCCGGTGACATCGACTACTTCACCGATAAAATACAGGCCAGCAGCTTTACTGGACTCCATAGTTTTGGAAGATAGCTCGTCACAGTCAACACCACCTAGCGTTACCTCGGCAGTGCGATAGCCTTCGGTAGCATTTGGCTTGATCTGCCATTGATGTAATTGTGCGGCTAATTCATTAATGCGAGCCTGCGATAATTCCTGCAACGGCTTGTCCATATCTTCTATAGAGAATATCGCGGGGAGAATGCGTTTGGGCAGCAGTTCAGAGAGTACAGTTTTTAATTTAAGGTTAGGCTGCTTTTGCTGGCGTTCTTTAATTAATTTGGCGACATCAGTATCAGGCAGCAGGTTAATGGTGATCGCCTCACCGGGCTGCCAATAGGATGATATCTGCAATATCGCAGGTCCGCTCAGGCCGCGATGGGTGAATAAAATATTTTCCCTGAATGATGTGCGTTCGTTACTGACAATAGAATCGACTGAAACACCGGACAATTCTGACAGTTTTTCTTTGTCGTGCGGTTGCAGGGTGAAAGGCACCAGCCCTGCCTGGGTAGGCCAGATATGGTGGCCAAACTGCTCAGCGACTTTATATCCTAATGGGCTGGCGCACATTTTAGGAATCGACAGGCCGCCGCTGGCAATTACTAACGATTCACTCTTGAAATTGCCTGATGAGGTTTCAGTTAGAAAAAAATCATCGGCCTTATCAATTAATTTTATTTCACACTTAAGTCGAATCTTTACGCCGACCTTTTCGCATTCTGCCAGCAGCATATTGAGAATGTCTTTGGCGCTATCATCACAGAACAGCTGGCCATGGTCTTTTTCGTGGTACGGGATTTTGTGCTCAGCAACCATGGAGATAAAATCCCACTGGGTGTAACGGCTGAGTGCAGATTTACAAAAGTGCGGATTGTGCGAAATGTAATTGTCCGCACAGATGTTGTAATTGGTAAAGTTACAGCGGCCACCACCGGACATCAGGATTTTCTTGCCAGCCCTGTTGGCGTGATCCAGCACAACAACCTTGCGGCCACGTTTACCGGCTTCGATCGCGCACATTAGGCCGGATGCACTGGCGCCGATGATCAGGGCATCTGTTTTAATGGTTTTCTCAGACATGCTTCAAATTGAAGTTAACGCAGTTTCCGTACCCGGTACTTACGGCCTTTGATTTTTCCTTCAGATAAAATCTTCAGCGCCTGTTTGGCAACAGAACGCTCGATAGCAACATAAGCAAGTATGTCAAAAATATCAATCTTACCAATTTGTTTGCCCGGGATCTTTTTATCAGCAGTCAGCGCGCCCAGTATATCACCGGGGCGTATCTTGTCTTTACGCCCGCCATTAATGCACAACGTTACCATTGGCGGGCTGAGCTTGAAGTTCTCACGCATTTTTAGCGTCGATGTTGGCTCGATACGAACCGGGGCCTTCTGGTATTGCTCAATCGCATTCACCTTGGGCGCTTCTGAGGGCATGAACAGGCTGAGTGCCAGGCCTTCTTTGCCTGCACGACCGGTACGGCCAATGCGGTGAATATGCACTTCGGGGTCCTGTGATAATTCAAAATTAATTACCGCAGATAAATCTTTAATATCAAGGCCGCGAGCGGCGACATCGGTGGCGATTAAGATCGAACTGCTCTTGTTGGAAAACTGTACCAGCACCTGGTCACGGTCTTTCTGTTCAAGGTCGCCGTGCAAAGCCAGTGCGTGAAAACCCTGTTGCCATAATTCTTCTGCCAGTTCCCTGCATTGATGTTTACGATTGCAGAACACTACGCTGGATTCCGGCCGGTAATGGTGAAGCAGGGCGATTAATGTTTTTGTTCTGTCGCCTTTTTCAATTTCATAAAATACCTGTTTGATTTTTTTATCACTGTGCAGGCTTTCAACGCGAACATCAAGCGGGTCTTTCTGTACGGCCTGGCTGATGTGTTTGATTTCATCCGGATAAGTCGCGGAGAACAATAATGTCTGTCGTTTTACCGGCATGAATTTCACAATGGACATAATGTCATCGTAAAAGCCCATGTCCAGCATGCGGTCGCCCTCATCCAGCACCAGTGTTTTCAGGCTATCGAGTTTTAACGAGCCTTTCTGCAGATGCTTTAATATTCGGCCGGGTGTGCCGACCACAATATGCGGCTGATGATCGAGTGAAGCCAGTTGTGCCCCCATCGGTGTGCCGCCGCACAAAGTCAGGATTTTAGTATTGGGAATCGCCCGCGCCAGTCGTCGTATCTCCTTGCTGACCTGATCGGCCAGCTCACGCGTAGGGCAGAGTACCAGCGCCTGGGTTTGGTAAGTTTGTGCATCCAGCCTGTGTAACAAGCCAATGCCGAATGCTGCTGTCTTGCCACTACCGGTTTTAGCCTGTGCCTGTATATCCCGGCCCTTAAGAATAGCCGGAAGGCTTTGCGCCTGAATTGGTGTCATTGCTTTGTATTCCAGCGATTCAAGGTTGGCGAGAAATTCAGTTGATAAGGGCAGTGATTTGAAGGCAGTGGTGGTCACGGGGTATAGATCTTAATCGGTGGTTGGCAGGCGGTCGTATGATAACAGATTACCGCTTCGATTTAAGTATCGGGTTCATTACCTGTTTGCTGGTTGTTCTGGTCCTGCCAGTTAGCCACTGTTAGCACGCGCTGCGGGAAAGGAATCTCTATGCCTTCGCGTCTAAAGGCGGCAATAATAGCGAAATTAAATTCGCTGATGACGTTGCGTCGCTGGTCAATATCACGAATGAAGCAGCGTAACTCAAAGTCCAGTGAACTCTCACCAAAATTTCGAAACAATACATTTGGTGCAGATAACTGTGCATGATCTTTTATCACCATGGGGTGGTTATTGGCGATGTCTAATAAT
>JAPHSZ010000063.1 GCA_026196545.1 Gammaproteobacteria bacterium | reverse complement strand
CTTATTCACGCGTGATGGACTGGAATCGCTTCCGTCAAATCGCCGATTCTGTGGGCGCTTATCTGTTCGTTGATATGGCACATGTTGCCGGTTTGATTGCAGCAGGTTTGTATCCAAATCCTGTTGATGTGGCTGATGTTGTCACTTCAACGACACACAAAACTTTGCGCGGGCCTCGTGGTGGTATTATTCTGGCGGGTGCGAATTCGGTGATGAAGAATGAAGATATCGCCAAAAAATTAAATTCAGCGATTTTCCCCGGTTCACAGGGTGGGCCTTTGATGCATGTGATTGCAGCCAAGGCTGTTGCGTTTAAAGAAGCACAGGAACCCGAGTTTGTCGATTACCAGAAGCAGGTCATCGTTAATGCCCAGGCCATGGCAAAGGTTGTGATTGATCGTGGTTTTAAAGTCGTTTCCGGTGGTACGGATAACCACCTGTTCCTCTGGGACCTGGTTGAAAGGGGGGTCACTGGTAAAGACGTCGAAGCGGCATTGGGTCTTGCGCATATTACGGTAAACAAAAATGCAGTGCCTAACGACCCGCAATCACCGTTTGTCACCAGTGGTATCCGTGTCGGTACACCGGCGATGACTACTCGTGGCTTTAATGCAGAAGACGCGACTAACCTGGCTAACTGGATGTGTGACATTATCGACAGCATGGAAGAGGGCAAAGCTGATGATAAAGTCATTCAGGATGTTGTTAAAAAAGTAAGCGACATTTGTCAGCGCCTACCCGTGTATAAATAAACGAGCAATAGCATGCATTGTCCTTTCTGTTCAGAACCTGATACCCGCGTCATTGACTCACGTCTGTCGAATGATGGCGCACAGGTGCGCAGAAGGCGCGAGTGTGTCGCCTGTAATGAACGTTTTACTACCTATGAAACGGCCGAACTCAATATGCCGCGCATAGTTAAAAGCGATGGCAGTCGTGTACCGTTCAGCGAAGAAAAAATGCGTGCTGGCGTGATGCGGGCGCTGGAAAAACGCCCGGTCGATACCGAACAGGTTGAAGATGCGCTGAATCGTGTTAAACACAAATTAATGTCAGCCGGTGAGCGGGAAGTGGCCAGCAGTAAATTAGGTAACTGGGTGATGGAAGAATTGCTGGCGATGGATCACGTGGCCTATATCCGTTTTGCTTCCGTGTATCTGGACTTCAGTGACATCAATGCATTTCGTGAAGCGATTGAGCGGCTGGAACAACAGAAAAAGCCACGCAAACAACGTAACTAAGCGTTCACTGATATGAATTATCAGGATCACAGTTACATGCAACGGGCCCTGCGTCTGGCGCAGAGAGGATTGTACGGCACTGACCCGAATCCCAGAGTAGGTTGTGTTCTGGTCAGGAACGAAAAGATTGTTGGCGAAGGCTGGCACCAGAAGGCGGGTGAGCCCCATGCTGAAATACTGGCACTGAAACAGGCGGGTGATGAGGCAAAAGGTGCAACCGCCTATGTGACGCTGGAACCCTGTAGTCATACGGGCAAAACACCGCCGTGTGCTGATGCATTAGTTAAGGCCGGTGTTGGCAGAGTGATTGTAGCGATGCAGGATCCAAACCCGCAGGTGGCAGGCGATGGGCTGAAACGTCTGCAGGCTAACGGCATTGAAATTGAAAGCGGTTTAATGGAAGCCCAGGCGCGAGCTTTAAATCCGGGTTTTATCAAACGTATGGAAACAGGCCTGCCTTATGTGCGGGTCAAGCTGGCGATGAGTCTGGATGGCCGCACGGCGATGGCATCAGGTGAAAGCCAGTGGATTACCGGTGAAGCGGCAAGGCATGATGTGCAGCTGTTAAGGGCGAGGAGTTCGGCGGTGTTGACGGGGATCGGTACGGTTTTGTCCGATGATCCTTCGATGAATGTACGGTTGTCGGCGGAAGAGTTAAACGTTGATGAAGTCAGGCAGCCGCTTCGTATTGTTCTGGATAGTGGCTTACGTTTTCCAGCCAGGGCAAAAATAGCCGAAGTTGAAGGTGATGTACTGGTGATGACGACATCTGAAAATGATGTTGATAATGCGGCAACGCTACCGGAAAACGATGGCCATGTTGATTTGAAAGCAGCCCTGAAATATCTGGCTGAAAAAGAAATTAATGAAGTTCACGTTGAAGCGGGTGCAATTTTGAGTGGTGCTTTTTTGCAGCAACAGCTGGTTGATGAGATAGTGGTTTATATGGCGCCGCATATTATGGGTGATGAAGCTAGAGGCCTGTTTGCACTGCCGGGCCTGTCAAAAATGAAAGATAGAATTTCGCTGGATATTCAGGATGTACGTATGCTGGGTAAAGATTTACGCATTACCGCAAAACCTGAATATATATAAAGATTGAGCAGAGGAAAAGATTAGATGTCCACCATAGTTGTTGTCAAAAAAGCCGGTCAGGTTTGTATTGCGGCGGACAGCCTGACCAGTTTCGGTGATTTGCTTCTGGGTTCTGAGTACGATGCCGATCACGATAAAATTATCAAAAACAAAAATGCGCATATTGGTATTGTTGGTAGTGCGGCGCATCAGCTGGTGATGGAAAGTATTCTTGCGGATAAAAAAGTTAAAACAGATTTTTCATCAAAGCTGGCTATTTTTGAAACCTTTAGAAGTCTGCATCCAGTTCTAAAAGAGAAATATTTTTTAAATGCCAAGGATGAAGACGATGATCCTTATGAATCAACCCAGATTGATGCCCTGATTGCTTCAAAGCATGGTATTTTTGGTGTGCATTCCTTGCGTGAAGTTTCTGAATACACACGTTTCTGGTCGATTGGTTCAGGCTCTGAATATGCATTGGGTGCGATGTTTGCTGTTTATGATGATTATGGAACAGCCGAAGAAATTGCCGCTGCTGGCGTTAAGGCGGGCGCGGAATTTAATACGGCATCTGCCATGCCTATGAGCAGTTATGTTATTAAGCTCGCAAAAAAATAGAAGATAAATAATGTTTACTGGAATTATTGAAGCTGTAGGTAAAGTCAAACGCATTGAACCCATAGGTGGTGATATGCGATTGACCGTTGATGTTGGCTCTCTGGATATGAGCGATGTTAATCTTGGTGACAGTATTGCTGTAAATGGTGTCTGTCTGACGGCGGTCGAATTTGATGCTCATTCTTTTGTAGCTGATGTCTCAAATGAATCTATTTCACTGACATCTTTAAAGCTTTTAAAAGCGGGCAGCCCGGTCAATCTTGAAAAGGCATTGCTGCCGACTACCCGTCTGGGTGGGCATCTGGTCAGTGGTCACGTTGACGGTCTGGGCAAGGTGGTCAATATTGCTGACGATGGAAGATCGATACGTTATACCATTCAGGTGCCAGCAGAGTTAAAAAGATATATTGCCGTTAAGGGTTCAATCTGTATTGATGGCACCAGCTTGACTGTTAATGCGGTGAATAACGACTGCTTTGATATTAATATTGTGCCGCACACACAGGAAAGAACCATTATTCAAAACTATAAAGCAGGTACCGAAGTCAATCTTGAAGTTGATCTGGTGGCGCGTTATCTGGAAAGTTTATTATTAAACACCTCAGACGAGGGCAAGCAGGGCCTTAATCTGGATTTGCTAGCAAAAGCGGGATTTATCGGTTAGTTAATAATCGATTATTTATTTATGAAACTAAATACTACAGAAGAAATTATTGAAGATATTCGCCAGGGTAAGATGGTGATTATCATGGATGATGAAGACCGGGAAAACGAAGGCGATTTGTTAATGGCGGCGAGTGCAGTAACACCCGATGCGATTAATTATATGGCGCGTTATGGCCGCGGACTGATTTGCCTGACCCTGACCGAGCAACGCTGCCAGCAGTTGCGCCTGCCATTGATGGTCGGTGGTACTGACGTGATGCAGAGCACCAATTTTACGGTTTCTATTGAAGCGGCTGAAGGCGTGACCACTGGTATTTCAGCGGCGGATCGTGCCGTGACTGTTCTGGCCGCGGTAAAAGAAGATGCAAAACCTGAAGACATTGAACAGCCGGGCCATATTTTTCCTTTGATGGCGCAGCCCGGTGGCGTATTGAGTCGTGCCGGCCACACCGAGGCGGGTTGCGACCTGGCTCGACTGGCGGGTATGGACCCCAGCGCAGTGATCGTCGAAATTCTCAACGAAGATGGCACCATGGCACGTCGTCCTGATCTTGAAAAATTTGCCGAAGAACACGATTTAAAAATCGGTACGATCGAAGACTTAATTAGTTACCGTATCAAAAATGAAAAAACCATTGAGCGCGTTGCTGAGACTGATCTTGAAACAGCATTTGGTAAATTCAGGTTAATTGCTTTTCAAAACACACTCGATGGCAGTACACACTTTGCTTTAGTTAAAGGTGTAATCAATGGTGATGAACCTGTGCTGGTTCGTGTGCATATGGTTAACACGCTGGTTGATGTTATGGGTTCTGTGCACACCAAAGGTTGGCCGTTGAATGATGCAATAAAACGTATTGCTAATGCAGAACAGGGTGTTGTTGTTATTCTTCGTAATCATGAAGAGGACAAGGCCATGCTGCAGTGGATGATGAGTCACTTTGCTGTTGATGAATCGAAGAAGAAAGAACGCACAGACATTCGTACCGACGGTGTGGGTGCGCAAATCCTGATGGATGTAGGTGTGAAAAAAATGCGCCTGTTGAGTGCGCCAAAAGTGATACACGGTCTGGCCGGCTTTGGCCTGGAAGTGGTTGAATACATCTCCGGCGATGAGTAAACAAAATAAAATATTAAGTAATAAATTTTAGAGTAAAAATCATGAGTGAAAATATTGTAGAAGGTAGTTTGCAGTACAGCAAAGGTGAGTTTGCGATTGTTTGTGCACGTTTCAACGGCTTTATTGTGGAGAGTCTGTTGGCAGGTGCGCTCGATACGCTCAAGCGTAGCGGTGTGGCAGCTAGTCATATCACCGTAGTTAAAGTTCCCGGTGCATTTGAAGTGCCCGTTGCCGTGCAAAATCTGGCGCAGAGTGGTAAGTACAGTGCCGTCATTGCATTAGGTGCAGTGATACGCGGTGCTACACCCCATTTTGATATCGTTGCCAATGAATCAGCCAAGGGCCTGTCTGCAATTGCACTTGATCATGGTCTACCGATTATTAATGGTATTTTGACCACCGATTCAATTGAGCAGACTATTGAGCGTGCTGGCACCAAGGCCGGTAACAAAGGTTCAGAAGCGGCAGCTTCTGCGATTGAAATGGTTAGCCTGTTTCAGAAGCTGGACTAATATTTTGGCTCATTTTATGAGCTAGCATTGCATACAGGTTAATCACGATTATGTCAGATAATACAAGTCTTGCTAAGGCGAGAGGAAAGGCGAGACGCTTTGCCATGCAGGCCATCTATCAATGGCAAATGACCAGTGATGATGTAAAAGGAATTGAGAAGCAATATTCTGAAGATAACAAATTTGATACAGCTGATTTTGATTATTTCAGGGAAGTTTTTTTTGGTGTTGAGGAAAATATAGAGCTGATTGATAAAACGCTGGTTCAATACACCGGGCGTGCAATTGATTCGGTTGACCCGGTTGAAAGAGCGATTTTGCGTTTGGCCTGTTATGAATTTTTGAAACGATTAGATGTGCCTTATCGCGTTGTTCTTAATGAGGCGATTACCCTAACCAGGAAATTTTGTGCGGCGCAAAGCCATACTTTTGTGAACGCAGTTCTGGATAAGGTTGCACATGAGCTGCGTGCCACAGAAACCTCGCAGGCTTGAGCTGTTAATCAGGTAGTGTGATGACAGCGACTACTGAATTTAATCTTATAAATAAATACTTTAATTATGATGATGCCCGTGAAGATGTTGCGCTTGGTGTCGGTGACGATTGCGCCTTACTCATGCCTTCACCGGGTAAGCAGCTGGCGGTAACGGTTGATACCCTGGTTGCGGGAGTGCATTTTCCTGAAACCACTTTACCCGAAGACATTGCCTATAAATCACTGGCAGTTAGCCTGAGCGACCTGGCCGCGATGGGCGCTGAACCTGCATGGGCAACGCTGGCCCTGACGCTGCCTCACGGTCGCAAAGGGTGGCTGCAGGCATTTTCCACAAGTTTTAAGGAAACCCTGCAAACCTATGGTGTGCAGCTGGTTGGTGGTGATACCACACAGGGCCCCTTGTCTGTTACTGTGCAATTAACCGGTTTTGTGGATGCGGGCAAAGCAATGCGCCGTGATACAGCAAAGCCTAAAGACAAAATTTATGTCACGGGCCATCTGGGTGATGCAGCCCTGGGTTTGAAGATATTGAATGTGCGTGATCAACCCGATGCCATGATCAAAAGCACCTGTATTAAAAAATTGAATCGCCCTGTGCCCCGGGTAGAATTTGCACAACGGGTGACTGCATATTGTTCCTGTGCCATTGATATATCCGATGGCCTGGTCGCCGACCTTGGTCATATTCTCAAGGCCAGTGCCTGTGGCGCCAGGATTTATTATGACCAGTTGCCCGCGTCCAAAGCATTTCGCAAGGCCCCGGTTTATTTTAATAATCTTGATTACGAGGAAATGCTGCTGGCAGGTGGTGACGATTACGAGCTGTGCCTGGTTACGGCTGAAGAAAATGAAATGGCCCTGTTTTCACTGGCTGAATCAATGGGCATATTGCTAACCCATATTGGTGAAATAGATACATCCGCTGAGTTGAACGTTATAAATACCAGCGGTGAGCCGATTAAATTAAACGTTTCAGGTTATGAGCACTTTACAGATGAATGAGCCGGAACCTGGGCAGGATCAGAAAATGCGCCGGATTGCGTTTGCAGAACTGAAAGACCCCGTGGTCTGTGTTGCGCTGGGGCTGGGCAGTGGCCTGGCACCCAAAGCACCGGGTACGGCGGGGACGCTGGTGGCGGTGCCGCTGGTACTGGCGATGCAGAATTTGCCGTTGATGATTTATGGAATAATTACCCTGCTGGTCACCATGATTGGTATCTGGATTTGCAATTACGCATCCCGTAAGCTGGGCGTACACGACCATCCGGGCATTGTGATTGATGAAGTAGCCGGTTTTCTGATCACCATGTTTGCCGTGCCGAGTGGTTGGCAATGGCTGCTGGCAGGTTTTGTTCTTTTCCGGTTTTTTGATGCGCTCAAGCCGTGGCCAATTTCGTGGATGGACAAAAATATCAGTGGAGGATTTGGTATCATGATTGATGATGTCGCGGCGGGGCTGGTGTCTCTGGCGCTGTTACAGGCTTACTGGTACGGATTTGTTCAATGAAGAATTGCTTATTACTTTTTATGTTTCTGATATCTGCCAGCCCGGCCTGGGCGAATCAGGAGATTAAGCTACAGGGGCTGTTCACGGGCAAGGCAGTGGTATCAATCGACGGCCAACGCCGTATTATCGCTGTCGGTGAAACCAGCCCGGAAGGGGTTAAGCTGATAGCGATTGCATCCCAGCAGGCCACATTGGAAATTGATGGTAATCAGGAAAACTACACGTTGGGCTCATCTATTTCATTGAATTTTGCCGAGGCCAAAAGTGTCCAGGAACGGGTCTATGCCGATGATCGCGGCATGTTCATGTCCGTAGGCAGCATTAACGGCCAGAGTGTGCGCTTTTTGCTGGATACAGGCGCGACCAGCGTGGCGATGAATACCACCCAGGCAAAGCGCCTGGGTGTGCGTTATGCTATCGATGGCAAGCCAATGACGGTAAGCACGGCTTCTGGCTTTGTGAAGGGTTATCAGGTGCGCTTGAAGTCGGTGTCGCTGGGCAAAATAAAGCGGCGAAATGTTGAGGCCATGGTGATCGACGGCCAGCACCCCGGGCCTATTTTGCTGGGCATGACTTTTCTTGGCGGCCTGAAAGTTGAGAAAGCAGGGAATATGCTTACACTTGAATCACGTTAGCCGGCATATTTTTGCTTAACATGTTGATTTAAAACATAAATATCTGTTTTTTTGCATAAGCTGTTTCAAGGACAGCTTCGATCCGGTAAATGTTTTTTTCTGTATTGGAAGTAATTGATTTTTTTGACATAAAGGGCTTAATGTTGGAAACTCCGTGCAGATAATTTCCATAATAATAATGAGCGCAGGATTTTAAGAATGTCGGAACTATTTTCCAAAGAATGGGGGCAGGCCTATATGGATGCGTGGAACGCGGATCAGGAAATTACCTCGACCTTGCAGCAGGCGGGTTTTAATTCAATTGTCGCATTTGGCTTTCAGGAAGAGGACGCGCCGCACTTTGTAATGACCATTAAAGATGGGCTTGTTACCTCTGTTGAAGACCAGCCAGAGAATGATATTAACTGGGATATTCGTGCCACCAGAGAAAACTGGCTTGCGCTTATCGCCAAACCGCCCGGTTTGATGAAACTGGGTATTGCCTATACCTCACGTAAAATGCGATTTAAAAAGGGTGATTATGCCACCATGATAAAAGACCCAAGCCTGGCAGGCGCTTTTGTTAAGTCATTTGGTTTGATGAGTAAAGTGTCCTGATTGAAAAGACAGGTTAATTTTAAATTTAATAAAAGGCTGACAACTGTCAGCCTTTTTCGTTAATAAACAGCATGAAAGATACCCTTGAGTTTTTAAAAAAAACCGATTTTCCGGTAATCAATCGTATTAGCCTGGAAACCCTGCAGGTTAATCTGGGGTATCTGTGCAACCAGCAATGCCTGCATTGCCATGTCGATGCAGGCCCAAGGCGAACCGAGCTGATGTCTGCTGAAACAGTCGGGGCAGTTATCCGGTTTATTAAAAACCATAAAATTAAAACGCTGGATTTAACCGGCGGTGCACCGGAAATGAACCCACATTTTCGTGAACTCGTCTCTGCTGTGCGTGCTTTAGGTGTTCACATCATCGATCGATGCAATTTAACCATTCTAGAAGAAGCAGGCTACCAATGGCTGGCAGAATTTCTGGCTGATAATAATGTCGAAGTGGTGGCCTCGCTGCCGTGCTATCTGGAAGAGAACGTCAATGCACAACGCGGCAAAAATGTTTTTACAAATAGCATAAAAGGCTTAAAGCGGCTTAATGTTGTGGGTTATGGAAAACGGGAAGGGTTGATACTCAATCTGGTATTTAACCCGCAGGGCGCAAGCCTGCCACCGCCACAACATGCACTGGAACAGGATTATAAAAAAGTATTGCTGGAACAATTTGGTGTTGAGTTTAATCATTTGTTCACTATCACCAATATGCCGATTAAGCGCTTCGGTAGCACTTTATTATCAAAAGGAATATTTACTGATTACATGGCGCTTTTGAAAAGGTCTCACGATGCAGGTAACCTTGATTCCTTGATGTGCCGTACACAGGTAAGTGTTGACTGGCAGGGTAATGTGCATGACTGTGATTTCAACCAGATGCTGAATTTAAAATCAGTTTTCAATAAAGGCAAAGTTAACCTGAATGACCTGATGGATTTTGATTTTCGCCAAACACCGATTGTTGTCATGGAGCATTGTTACGGTTGTACCGCAGGCCAGGGGTCATCCTGTGGTGGTGCGTTATAGCTTATGAAGCTATCTATTATTATTCCAGTACTCAACGAAGCTGGAAATATAGTTAGCCTGCTCAGGCAATTACAGGTTTACCGACAACATGGCCACGAAGTGATTGTTGTCGATGGCGGCAGCAATGATAATACGATTGACTTCGTTAAAGACATGGCCGATAAAATATTAATTTCAAAGCCTGGTAGGGCAATGCAAATGAACATTGGTGCCGAACAGGCGCAGGCAGAAGTGCTGGTGTTCCTGCATGCTGATACGCAACTCCCCGACAGGGCTGATGCCTTGATTGATGATGCCATGGGGCAGGGGCAATGGGGCAGGTTTAACGTGCACTTGTCCGGCCAGCATGTTTTATTCAGACTCATCGAAACCATGATGAACTGGCGTTCCTGTTTAACGGGTATTGCCACCGGCGATCAGGTGATTTTTGTTCAACGTGAAGCTTTTGAGCAAGCAGGTGCTTTTCCAGAAATTAAGTTGATGGAAGATATTGAGCTGAGTAAAAGGTTGAAGTCATTCAGTAGGCCTGTCTGTATAAAAAAACGAGTTACAACATCAAGCCGTAAATGGGAGAAAAACGGTATTATTAGAACTGTGTTGTTGATGTGGCGATTAAGGTTGTTGTATTTCTTTGGTGTCTCGTCCGATAAATTATATTCAAAATACTATTGAAAATGACGTTTAAGTATCCCGATGCAGTTGTGCAGGTCTTTGCCAAAGCACCCGTGGCTGGCGAAGTGAATACACGCTTAATCCCGGATATCGGCGAAGCGGCCGCTACCGAGCTGCAGAAGGAATTGATTGTGAAGCGACTGGAAAACCTGAACAACAATAACCTGTGCAGCACCCAGCTATGGTGTGCACCAGATACTAGTCATGCCTTCTTTCAGGATTGCAAGCAACAATATGATATAGAGCTATACCAGCAGCAGGGTACGGATCTGGGTGAGCGCATGTCTTCGGCGATTGAACAGGGCCTGGAAAACTTTAAACGGGTAGTGTTGATCGGTACCGATGCACCGTCGTTGACCGTTGATCATATTGAACAGGCAATCAAGCAGCTTGACGGCCATGATGTGGTCATCGGGCCTGCGGAAGATGGTGGGTATGTGTTGGTGGGCATGAGTCGGTGTTGTGGTAAGGTTTTTCGGTCGGTGCCGTGGGGGAGCGATGTTGTGTTAGAGGTTACGCGTGATAAGATCAAAGAATATAATCTGATTAGCTTTGAATTGGAGCCGTGTTGGGATATTGATCGGGTTGAGGATTATTGGCGGTATAAAAATGCTGGTGACTTATGTTAGGCGTTATTAACATAAGTGGGTATGAATATGTTTGTAATGATTGATGCTTGCTTAAGGGCGGCTATCGACCCAAAGCAGCCGTTCAAATAGTGTTTTTTTTGTGTAAGTTGATTTGCCTCAATTTGCTTAAATTGATAATGAGACAAGTTTGTCGTAACCTCTTGAAGAATAATGGATTACATTTCAATATTAGATATTAATAATATGTACTATGCAGACCGGCAGTGTCTGTATAGTAACTGTTAGGGCAATAAAATGGAATTAGCAAAGCCGATACTTTTATTCATAGCATTATCTACATTTGCAAATGCAAATGAATACGCTATACCTTCACCTGACCAAATGAATAAGACATCACAGCCTTGTATCACAGGCATAGTTAATGAGATAAACGAAGATACCCTTTCAATTGAAACTAATAATTCTCAAAATATAAATGTACAGCTATCTGAATCTACAAATATGTTTACAATTTATGGCGGCATAGTATTCAAGCACCAACTACAACCATTATTAAATGTTAAAGTCTGGTATAAAGGAAATAGCTGCAAAGAGCCAAAACTACCACTAACAGCAAACACTATTATTTTTGCGTCTAAAAAGCCCGGTGATACATGGCCAATAAAATAAGCCCTAACAATACGCTCGTACGGGACTCGCAGCAAAAAACGCTGCTCACCCCATAGCTCGGTCGTTAGACCTAATAGGAATAGGTAATGAAACTTCAAGAAGCACCAGCAATGTGGGGAAGGGATGAAGTATCCAATATACTGGATGTTGCCCGCAACAACGAATTTTCTACTTTTGCTAATTTAAAAAGTGAAATGGGTCGCTTGATTGATATTGATCTTTCATTTAGAAAAGTAATTGATGGTCTTAACCACTCTAAAGACTGGTTCGCTGCTTTCTTTGTCTTAAGAGCACATTCAAATTTCCTCGCAGCATGCAGAATGGGAATGAGCGGGCAAATTCCAGAATGTTATGCATTATTACGTTCATGTATTGAAAATGCATTATATGGTGTATTCCTTGCTAAGAATCCTGAGTTTCGCGAAACATGGTTGCGCCGTCATGATAGTGAAGAACATAAAAAAGTAGTAAGAAAAGAATTCAAAATAGGAAGAATGATTGAGTGTGCAAAATCTATAGATGCTAAAGAAGGTGAAGTAGCACAGCAACTCTATGAGCAAACCATCGACCATGGTGCACACCCTAATGAACGAGCATTAATGCGCTCATTACAAATAGAAGAAAAAGAAGATAACGTTGAGTTTTTATCTATTTATCTTGATGCTGCCCCTGATCATTTAAAGCCTATATTAAAAACAACAGCCCAAGTGGGTGTCTGTACGCTTTCCTTGTTTCGACCTATTTATAAAGAACGTTATGATATATTGGGTGTTACAGATGCATTGGATCATATAAAACGTGGAATATAAGCGAGGTAGGTTGGGTTGAATGTTTTTTATGAAACCCAACATCATTCAACAAAAAATCCTATTGTGATTTAACGATGAAAAATGGTTTGTGATGGGACGATAATTAATACTTATAATCATTGGCAATTGCTTAACCATGTTGGGTTTCGTGCCTCAACCCAACCTACGGGATGGTGTTCTATTCGACAATGGCACTGTTAAATACGGGTTGTTCATTAGCTCCCCAATCGTTATTGATAACCGCATTTTGTATGAATTTGTGAATGCTTGATTGTGGCCAATTGGACGGCTTTGATACATAGCCATGTTTAACTGGGTTGTAATGGATGTAATCGATGTGCTGATTATAATCCTGTTGATTTCTTATTTGATGTTCCCAAAAACGCCGTTGCCATATGCCACGCTCTGCCTTTGATTGTCGGCTTTTGCTGCGGAGTTCATTTTTTGGCAGCTTCCTGGAAAATCCACTTTTTATTAATCCCCAGCGTTTTGAAAAATCGGCATCATCGACTGGTAGGGTCCATATGGTATGGAGGTGATCGGGTAAAACCACCATTGCATCAATATGAAAAGGATGTCTTTGCTTCACGATTCTTATCGCTTCTTTCAATAAGTGGTAATTATCAACAAGCAGGGTTTGTGAACGATTGGCCAGGTTCACTGTGAAGAAATAGGTTCCGCCTTTGGTGTTTGACCTTCTATATTGCATTAGCCTTCCATGGTTGTGTTGTATGTGTAAATCAATAATGCGGCGGTGGTGTCTCATCCTTCTCATGCGCAACCTGTGATTCACCCGCCGCTTTCAGTTTTTTCTCCAGAATAGACAGTTTCAGCATCAGCATATCAATCTGGCTTTGCTGCGTGATAACGGTCTGGTCGAGTATGTCGATGGTGTTTTCCATGTGGGCCAGTTTGATTTCGAGTTCGGTGACGCGTTCTTGCATGGGTTTATGTCTCGGGTGATTCTTTAATCTGTATCGTTAATCGGGTCGCACTTATAACTGCGAGCGGCATGGCTAAAAAGTTGAGCACTGGAATGGTGGTGAAGATGAATATGCCGCTGCCCAGTCCCAGAGAGCGCATTCGTAGCAGGCGATTGTACTGGCGAATCTCCTTGAATAACAGGCCGCGGTTGGCCAGCGGGTAGTCGGTGTACTCCAGTGCAAGAGACCAGGCGGTGAAAATGAACCAGGCGAACGGGGCGGCGAGGTTCAGGCCGGGGATGATTGTCAGGATCAGCAGCGGGATCAGCCATTTCACAAAGTAGAGCAGTTTGTGGATTTCTGAGGCAGTGCTGCGTATGACCAGTTTCCACCATTTTTCTTCATCACTTAATTGCGGGCTGTTGCCGGTCAGGTGTTTTTCGACCTGTGCCGACAGCAGGCTGTTGAACGGCGCGGCGATCAGGTTGGCGACCAGCGAAAAGGTGTAGAACACAAAGAGCAGGGCGGTGAGCATGAACTGGGGCCAGAGTAGCCATTCCAGCCAGCTGAGCCAGCCCGGTAGCAGGCTCTGTATCCATGCCTCCATTTGCTGGCTGAGCAGGTAGATAGCGCCGCTGAACAGGCCGATGTTGATCAGCAGTGGAATAATGATGAAACGACGGATGCCCGCTTCAAACATCAGGCTAAAGCCGCTGAAGCCGTCAATCAAGCCTTTCAGGTAGTTGTTCATAAATCTTGTCCTGTTGTTTGTGAATAACCCTGTCGTGCCAGCAGGGCGCTGCCGTAACTGGCCTCGGTCTGCTCGGCGATGATCACGGGTGTATTGAGTGCCTGTTCGCGTATTTTCCGCCAGGCGGGGTTCTTGCTGCCGCCTCCGGCGGTGAAAACTCTTTGCGGGGCAGGTGCGCCCAGTTTGGACAGTTGCTGGTAGCCTTCGGCCTCAATATTAGCAATGCCTTCGAGGATGGCCTGAAAGAAGCTCAGATCATCATCTGGGCGTGGTTGCATCCGGGGTTCCAGGCTGGCATCGTTTCGGGGGAAGCGTTCGCCGGTGGCCGGCAGGGGATAGTAATTCAGGCCAGTGTTTTGTTCGGGCCTGAGTCGGGGCGTCATGGCGTCCAGCTGTTGCTGGCTGAAATGCTGTTTGAGCACGCAGCCGCCCGAATTGGAGGCACCGCCCGCCAGCCAGTACTGGTCGAGTCGGTGGCTGTATATGCCAAACTCAGGGGCAAAAATGGGTTTGTCTGAGATGATTTTCAGCACCAGTGTGCTGCCCAGTGAGGTCACTGCATCGCCGGTCTGGTTTGCACCGGTGGCGATAAAGGCGGCGATGCTGTCGGTGGTGCCGGCGATGATCCGGCAGTTTTCAGGCAGGCCGAGTTCGGTAGCAGCATTGCAGCTGATGTTTGAAATGAAGCTTCCTGGTTTAACAACCTTTGGTAGTTTTTCTTTTTCTATATCTAATTTATTCAACCAGTTAGGCCATGAATCTTCGAGTGAATTGTAACCCAGTTTCAGGCAGTTGTTCTCGTCGCTGATGCCGTATTTGCCCGTCAGTGTCGCCGCCACCCAGTCGGCCTGATGGCAGATGTAATGTGCCTCAGGGTGTTGTTTGAGCAGGTGCACGGCCCTGGCCAGTGATGAGCTGGCACCGTGGACACCGCATTCTGCGGGGGCTAGTTCAGCGATTTGGGCTGCCTCATTGGTACAGCTCTGGTCGTTGTACATGAGTGCCGGGGATAGTGGTGTGCCCTTATTATCGCAGGCCAGCACCGTGCCTGAGGTGCCATCAATGGCCAGTGCAACGATGGTTTTGGAAGGATAATTAACTTTAACTATATTGGTTAAGTGTTTGATTATATTGTGTACAATGTGTTTCCAAATCGCGGGATCCTGTTCGATTCTTGTGCAATTGCTGTCAGGGGGGGGCAGATCTAAACGGTGAGAGGTCAGCTCTTCAGCCTGGGTATTGATCACGCTGCCGCGTATCCCCGAGGTGCCGATGTCGATGCCCAGAAACAGGCAATCGGCGAGGGCAGCTTTGGAGGACATACGCAGGTGTATAAGTTTTTTAAGGCAGCTGAATCAGCTCGGGTGCCTGCCAGTTCGGGGCGCGGTGTTCGGCAACCACGGTGGTGTAGATACCGCCGCGTACGTTGAACTCGGCGGTCAGGCGCATGAAGCGGGGATTGCAGGCCTCGACCAGGTCGGCCAGGATCTGGTTGGTCACGGCTTCGTGGAAGGCACCTTGTTCGCGAAATGACCAGACGTACATTTTGAGTGCTTTCAGTTCGATACAGGCCTTATCGGCGACGTACTCGATTTCCAGTGTGGCAAAATCCGGCTGGCCAGTTTTCGGGCACAGGCAGGTAAATTCGGGAATGCTGATGCGGATGGTGTAATCTCGCTCAGGTTGTGGATTATCAAAGACTTCCAGCTGTTTTGAAGGTTTGGTCGACATAATAGTTTTTCACGTGTAAAAAAATGGCAATTATACCTGTCAAAATCCAGAAATTCCCTGTCGATTTTTACCCCTTCTCATGTATACTGAGCGCCTGTTTTTAGCGCCCCATTGTCTAACTTTTACATCGACAGGACATTCGATTACACATGCGCCTTAGCAAGATTAAACTCGCCGGTTTCAAGTCTTTTGTGGATCCGACCACGATCAATTTGCCCAGTAACCTGACCGGTATTGTCGGCCCGAATGGCTGCGGCAAGTCCAATGTTATCGATGCCGTGCGCTGGGTAATGGGTGAATCTTCCGCCAAGCATCTGCGCGGCAGTTCCATGGAAGATGTGATTTTCAATGGTTCATCGTCACGCAAGCCCGTGGGTATGGCCTCGGTGGAGCTGGTATTCGATAACAGTGAAGCCAACGGCAAGGTCGGCGGCCAGTTCGCGCAGTACGATGAGATTTCGGCCAAGCGTGCGGTGGCGCGTGATGGCCAGTCCAAATATTCGCTGAACGGCACGCGCTGTCGTCGCCGTGATATTGCCGACCTGTTCCTCGGCACCGGCCTGGGGCCGCGCAGTTACGCAATTATCGAGCAGGGCATGATTTCCCGCCTGATCGAAGCCAAGCCCGAAGAGCTGCGCGTTTTTCTCGAGGAAGCCGCCGGTATTTCCAAATACAAGGAGCGTCGCCGGGAAACCGAGAACCGAATTCGTCACACCCGCGATAATCTGGATCGTCTGGATGATCTGCGTGAAGAAATTGACAAGCAGTTGTCGCACCTGCAACGCCAGAGCCGTGCTGCCGAGCGTTATAAAGAATACAAGTCAGAAGAGCGCCAGTTAAGAGCTGAGTTGCTGGCCCTGAACTGGCAAGATTTGAAGCACGATCTAGATGGCCGTGACAGGGCGATCGCTGAAACTGAGACCAGGTTTGAGCAGATTGTTGCTGAGCAGCGTGCGATAGAGTCGAAGATTGAGGAAGATCGCCAGCTGCACACGGAGTCGAATGATGCGTTGAACAAGGTGCAGGCTGAGTATTACAACCTGGGTAGCGATATTTCCCGTGTTGAGCAGAACATCAAACATCAGCAGGATTTGCAGCAGCGCCAGAAAACCGATCTGGAACAGGTGGAGAGTGCCTTGCTCGAAGCCACGCAGACCGTGCAGGCCGATCGCAACACGATTGAAGAAGTTACCGCTCAACTGCTGGCGGATCAGCCCGCGCTTGAGGCATTGAAGGCCGATGAGCAGAGTGTCAGTGAGCGCTTCAGGGCATCGGAAGAGGCGATGCAGAGCTGGCAGTCATCCTGGGATGAGATTAATCGCCAGTATTCCGAAGCCAGCCAGAAAGCACAGGTTGAACGTTCGCGCATGGAGCAGCTGGAACGTCACGTTGAACAGCTGAACCAGCGCCTGTCGCGAATCGATGTCGAGCAGCAGGCCTTGCGTGGTGAAGATATCGAAGGCCAGATCGTTGAATTCCAGCAGAAGCTGGATGAAGTGGAGCGGGAGAAATCAGCCCAGGAAGAACAGCTGGCCTCGGTGCTGTCATCGATTCGTGAAATTCGTGAGCAAATTGTTGAAACAGAACAGAAATCAGCCGAGCATCGCCGGGGTATTCACGATGCCCAGGGGCGGATGTCATCACTGGAGACCCTGCAGCAGGCGGCACTGGGTAAGACCGATGAGGCCGTTAACCAGTGGCTGGAAAGGCAGGGTCTGGCCAGTCAGGCGCGTTTTGCTGAAAAACTTGAAGTAGAAAGCGGCTGGGAAACCGCCGTTGAAACCGTGCTGGGCGATACCCTGGAAGCGGTTTGTGTTGACCAGATCGATGCGTTGTGTTCTACGCTGTCCGACCTTGAAAAAAGCAATCTTGCCCTGCTGGAAACGCAGGAGTCAAATTCGGCAGCCGGTGCTACTGCGGGTTCCCTGCAGGAAAAAGTGAAGTCTTCTGTCGATCTGGATCAGTTCATGCGTGGTATTCATTATGCGGATAGCCTGGAGGCGGCCTTGCAGATGCGTGCCTCACTGGCTGATGGTGAAAGCGTGGTCACGCGTGAAGGCGTCTGGCTGGGCAGGCACTGGTTGCGCATCAATAATGATAAAGATGCACGCCAGGGTGTGCTGGCGCGTGAAACTGAAATTCGTGAGCTGGGCCAGCGACTCGAAGTGCTGGAAAAAGAAGCCGCTGCCCTGAATGATGATTTAATCGATAAGCGTGAAGATTTGCAGGCAAAGGAAAAGCAGCGCGAAGAAGTGCAGGTGTCATTGAATGCGGTTCACGCGCAGATGAACCACTTGCAGACGCAGATCAGTGCTCGCCAGACGCGCAAGGAACACATTAGCACTCGCGGCCGGAATCTTGACGAAGAAAAGGCTGAAACCGAACAGCTGATCGCCAATGAAAACAGCAGCATTGAAGAAGCAACCAGGAATCGTAACGAATCCTTGCAGCAGATTGAAACCATAGGTGCCGAACGTGACCAGCAGGAAGGCCAGCGCGAGGTTCTGTTGTCACAGTTGCAAAAAGACCGCACCGAGTTGCAGCAGCAACGCGATAAGGCACACGAGCTGGCGATAAGAATTGAAGGCCTGAATACGCGCAGGCAAAGTCTGGGACAGAATATTGAGCGTATGGAAAAAGCCCAGCAGTACCAGATTCAGCGTAAACAGGAATTGCAGGTAGCGCTTTCAAGAACCGATGAGCCGGTGGAGCAGCTGGAACAGGAGCTCAAGGAGTTACTGGAAAAACGACTGGTCACTGAGCAGGCGCTAACCGATGCCCGTCGTCAGGTGGAAGCCCTTGCGCAACAGTTGAGAAGCTTCGAACAAAAACGCGCTGAGCATGAAAAACGAAGCCAGGATGTGCGCGGCCAGCTGGAAAAAATGAAACTGGACAGCCAGGAAATTCGCGTGCGCAGCAAGACAGCACTGGAACAACTGGCTGAAATGGAGCGTGATGCCGAAACATTATTGGCCGCCATGGAAGAGGGTGCAAACGCGCAGGCCTGGGAGCAGAAGGTAGTCGCTATCGGCCAGCGTATTTCAAGGCTCGGTCCGATCAACCTGGCCGCGATTGATGAGTATCAGGAGCAGCTGAAACGTAAAGAATACCTCGATGAGCAGCATAAGGACGTTGTCTCTGCGCTGGCGATACTTGAAGAAGCGATTACCAAGATTGATCGTGAAACGCGTACCCGATTTAAGGATACATATGATCATGTTAACAGCCGACTCAAGGAAATGTTCCCGCGCCTGTTTGGTGGCGGTGCCTGTTACCTTGAAATGACGGGTGATGATTTGTTGAGCACCGGTGTCACCGTGATGGCCAAGCCGCCCGGTAAACGCATCTCGAATATCCACCTGATGTCGGGTGGTGAAAAAGCACTGACAGCCGTGGC
Source organism: Gammaproteobacteria bacterium (assembly GCA_026196545.1). GTDB lineage: Bacteria > Pseudomonadota > Gammaproteobacteria > SZUA-229 > SZUA-229 > LH-M37. The sequence continues at coordinate 189 of JAPHSZ010000063.1, read as the reverse complement.
GCTGGTGTTCGCTATTTTTGAACTCAATCCTGCACCTTTCTGTATGCTGGATGAGGTTGATGCGCCACTGGATGAAGCCAACGTCGGCCGCTTTAGCCAGCTGGTGAAAGAAATGTCTGATCGGATACAGTTTATTTATATCACGCATAACAAGACCACAATGGAGATTTCTGAACACCTCAGTGGTGT
>JAPHSZ010000139.1 GCA_026196545.1 Gammaproteobacteria bacterium | reverse complement strand
CAAATTGCAGGCGACCAAGGCTGTCGCCGGTGATTTTATCGACAAGCGTGTTGGTGATCGCATCGGCCTTATCCTGTTTGGTGACCAGGCCTATATGCAGTCACCTTTGACCTTTGACCGGAAGACCGTGCACATCCTGCTGACCGAGGCCTTTGTCAATCTCGCCGGCAAAGCCACCGCTATCGGTGATGCGATTGCCCTGGCCGTGAAACGCTTTGATGAAAACAACGATGATGACCGCATATTAATACTGCTGACTGACGGTGTTAGCAATGCCGGTGAAATCAGGCCGAGAAAAGCCGCCGAACTGGCGGCAAAAAAAGGCCTGAAGATTTACACCATCGGTGTCGGCAACCGGACCAGCCGCGATTTAAATGAAGAGACCCTGCGCGCCGTTGCCAGCACCACGGGTGGCCGTTATTTCCGTGCGCACAATATCGAAGAACTGCAACAAATTTACCAGCTGCTCGATGAACTGGAGCCGGTAGAAAAAGATAACCAGACTTACCGTCCCACCTGGTCCCTGTTTTACTGGCCCCTGTCGGCGGCACTTTTTTTTGCCGGCATTCTCGGCCTGCTTAAATGGCGAGGTGTAGCATGATAGAAACACTGCACTTTGTGCGCCCGATGATGTTTTTCGGTTTTATTCCGCTGATCATCCTGCTGATTGTTCTGTATCGCCACCAGGGTAGCAGCGCGAACTGGAAATCGGTTTGCGATGCCAGGCTGCTGCCGTATATCTTGAGCCAGGGCACGAACAGATCGAGTCGCCTGCCGTTGTTTCTCGCGGCACTCGCCGCCAGTCTGTGTATCATTGCCGCCGCCGGGCCCGCCTTTGAAAAATTACCCAAGCCGGTTTACCGTGAACAGTCGATACTGGTTGTGCTGATGGATCTTTCCCAGTCTATGGATGCCAGTGATATAAAACCCAGCAGGATGGAACGCGCCAAACTCAAGTTGCTGGATATTTTAAAAACCCGTAAGGCCGGCCAGACCGCGCTCATTGTTTACGCAGCGGATTCCTTTACCGTCACCCCGCTCACTGACGACACCAATACCATCGCCAGCCTGGTACCGACACTGGAAACCACCTTGATGCCGTCACAGGGCAGCCACGCGTACACGGCCATCGAACGCTCAATGGTGCTGCTGCAACAGGCCGGAGCTGGTAGCGGTGATGTGTTATTGATCACCGACGATATTACCGAACGTGATATGCAGGCCATCGAGCAATTAACAACAAAAGGCTATCGCCTGTCGGTGCTCGGCGTGGGCACCGAAGACGGCGGCCCTATTTCATTAAACGGTGGTTTTTTGCAGGACAGCAGCGGCGCAATTATCATCCCGAAACTCAAACCCGACGAACTGCAACGCGCCGCACTGGCAGGCGGTGGTCTTTATGCCAGCATCCGAGCGGACGATGCCGACATCGACAAATTAAATAAATTATTCAGCAGCCGAAAAGTAAAATCGCAGGATGATGACAACAGCGACAGTATGGAACTGACCGCCGACATCTGGCAGGAAGAAGGCCCGTGGTTGTTATTACTGGTGATTCCACTGGTGGCACTGTGGGCGAGAAAAGGCTGGCTGCTGTGCTTTACCGCACTCATGCTGCCGATACCCGAGCCGGCTTATGCGCTGGATGCGGAGCACTTATGGAAAAACCCCGACCAGCAGGCCATGGCATTATTTAATGCCGGTGACAGCAAACAGGCCGCAGAAAAATTTCAGCAGGAAAACTGGAAGGCATCAGCCCACTATCGCGCCGGTGAATATGATAAAGCCCTGCAGGCATTAGAAAACCCGGCCAGCAGCGATGACTTTTATAATAAAGGTAACGCACTGGCAAAACTGGGGCGTTACCCTGAGGCAATTGAGGCCTATGATGAGGCATTAAAACTCGACGCTGATAATGAAGATGCCAGTTTCAACCGCAAACAGGTTGAGCAAGCCTTGCAAAAACAGCAGCAACAGTCCGATGAGAATGGCGATAAGGGAGAAGACGGCGAGAAATCTGAAGACTCCCAGCAGGGCGAGCAGGAAAAACAGGATGGTCAGGAACAGTCATCCGATAAAGAAGGTGAAAGCCAGAAGGAACAGCAGGGCGGAGATTCTGAAAAAGACGATTCATCTGAATCCAGGAAGCAGCAAGATAAAGAACAAAGCCAGGGCAGTAAAGACGATGCCTCGACAGAAAAAACCGAACAGGAACAGGACAGGAAAAAAGTTGAGCAGGCGATTGAGGATGCCCAGCAGCAGGCAAATGAAAACGAAGAACAACAGGCACAGCAGACACAACAAATTAAAGAAACCGAACTCAGCGAAGACGACCAGGCTGTGGAACAGTGGTTAAAAAGGGTACCGGACAACCCCGACCAGTTGCTGCGCCGCAAGTTTTTATACCAGTACAAGAACTTGAAGCAGAAAACACCCAGCGAACAAACCTGGTGATTTTTGAGAGATTATTTTATGAAACATCAAATCCGTTTTTTATTCATAGTTATTCTATCGCTGTCATTTTTGAATACAGTACAGGCCGCCAATATTACTGCCCAACTGGATCGTAGCCACATTTTCCTCGATGAATCCTTCCGCCTTGTTTTAGAAGCAGATGACTCGGTCGATAACAACCCGGACTTCAGCCCACTGCATAAAGACTTTGAAATTCTCGGCCAGAGCCAGAGCACCAATATGTCCATCGTTAACGGCCAATACAGTCGCAAAGGTATCTGGACACTTGAGCTAATGGCAAAAAGAACAGGTGCTCTGACTATCCCTTCAGTGTCTTTTGGCAAAGACCAGAGCCCTGCACTACGCATCCAGATCAAGGACCCGGCGACCGCTAAAAAACCAGTGACAAAAAATAAAGATGTTTTTCTCCAGGTAGAAATTGAGGAGAACAAGGCCTGGGTGCAGTCACAGGTGATTTTCAATGTTCGTCTGTTCAGCCGCATTTCCATGAGCAACCTGCGTAGCAGCGAGCCTGAAACCAGTGACCCGGACGCCATCATAAAACAGCTCGGCGATGCCACCAGCTACGAAGCATTCAGGGACGGGGTACGTTATGCCGTGCACGAAATACGCTACGCGGTGTTCCCACAGCACAGCGGCAAACTGCAATTCAAGCCCATTATTTTCGAAGGCCGCGTCCACAGTGGCCGTGCACGCTCTTTCATCGACCAGTTTATGAACGCCGGTGAACGCAAGCGCGTTCGATCGAACAGCATCAGCATAGAAGTACAGGCAAAGCCTTCCAATATCAAACTCGCCGACTGGTTGCCCGCCAAACAGGTCACGCTGACCGAAGACTGGTCGGAAGATGTCTTGCAACTCAAAAACGGTGAACCGGTTACCCGCACCATCTCCATCAATGCACACGGCATGATGGCCGAGAACCTGCCCGATCTGAGCATGGCTGAAATCAGCGATCTAAAACAGTATCCTGACAAAGCTGCAGTCGAAAACAGGGTAACGGATAAAGGTGTATCCAGCGTTAAGCAAATCAAGGTCGCCCTGATTCCAACCCGCGCTGGTGATTTCAAACTACCCGCCATCACCCTGCCGTGGTGGAATACTGCGACGGGAAAACAGGAAATGGCGCATCTGCCGGAAAAATTAATCCGTGCCCATGGTGTTGCGGCTAACACCCCGCCACCCGCGATTGACATGACCCAGATGGAAAAAACTGAAGCTGGATCCGTTAGCCCCAGTACCATCCCGCAGATTGCTGATGCCGGTTACTGGCCGTGGCTCAGTTTAATTTTAGGCCTGGGCTGGCTGATCACACTGGTCGCCCTGCTGCAGAGAAGACCCGGAACTACAGTTGCTAAAACTACTGCTGACCACCCGTCTTTACGTACGCTTGAAAAGGCTGTTCACAAACAGGCCGGTAACAACGAAGCTGGCAGGACAAAAGATGCCCTGCTGTCATGGGGAAAAGCACGCTGGCCTGATCTGAGTATCACCAGCCTGGCTGACATTAGTCATAATGTGGATACTGACCTGGCAGATGAAATCAATATGCTCAGCGCGGCCCTGTACAGCTCCAGCACGACGCACTGGCAGGGTAGTAATCTACTCAGGGCTTTTAAAGCATTCAAGCAACAGAAAAACAGTAAAAACCAAATCGACGATCAACAGCTCGAACCTTTATATAAATAACCCTATATATAGCTACTTGAATTAAACCATTAGCCTTATAATCTACAGGTACCAAAAAAAATCATAAGGTGTTGCTATGTCCTTCAATTATTTCCCGGAAGCCCTTTCCTTTTTCCACTGGGGTGCATTCCTCATCGCCATCATCCTCGGCGCTGTTGTCAACAAGACCAATTTCTGCACCATGGGCGCAGTCTCTGATATGGTAAATATGAACGATTACAGTCGCTTACGAGCCTGGATGCTGACCATTGCCACTGCCATTCTGGGCGTTACCCTGCTCGAATACCTCGCCATGCTCGACCTCAGCACCACCTTTCCGAACTATCGCGGCAATCAGCTGATCATCGCTGAAAACCTGATCGGCGGCTTCATGTTTGGCATTGGTATGACCTTCGCCAGCGGCTGCGGTAATAAGACCCTGATCCGCATCGGCGGTGGCAACCTCAAATCCGTTATCGTATTTGCCGTTATCGCTGTGATTTCCTATTACATGATCCTGCCACTGCCCGGCAGCGATCAAACCCTCTACAGCCTGCTCTTCATGGACTGGATTAACCCCATGTCAGTCACCCTGAAAACCCCGCAGGACATCGGTGCCATCGTCGGCGGCGAAACCCCCGCTACTGCCCGACTGGTTAGCGGCCTGCTGGTTGGCCTTACACTGCTGGTATTTATTTTCAAATCGGCCGATTTCAGGCGCAGCAAGGACAACATACTTGCTGGACTGGTCATCGGTGCCGTAATCGTGGGCGGCTGGTATCTGAGCAGCAACGTAATCATCGATAATGAAGAAGATTTTGACCAGACCTATACCCTGAGCAGCTACTATGAAAACTGGGACATGATCGCCACCGAAGATGAAATTAAACCAGCACGAGCCCAGTACCTGAACGCACAATCCTATACCTTCATCAACCCCATCGGCCAGACCTACGGCTATATTAAAGGCAGCTTTGATAGCACCCTGCTGACCTTCGGGCTACTTTCAGTATTTGGCGTAATACTCGGCTCTTTTATCTGGTCTGTTATCAGCCGTTCTTTCCGCTTTGAGTGGTTTGTCGATACCAAAGACTTTGTCATGCACGTCATCGGCGGCCTGCTCATGGGCTTTGGCGGCGTACTGGCTCTGGGCTGCACCATCGGCCAGGGCATCACCGGCGTTTCAACCATGGCGCTCGGCTCATTCCTGACTCTGATCGCCATTATCTTTGGCAGTGCACTCACCATGAAAATCCAGTACTACAAAATGCTGCACGAAGATGCCGGTTTTATTGCCGCACTGATGACCTCACTGGTTGATATGAAGTTGCTACCTTCATCTATGCGCAAGCTTGATAGCATGTAAGCCAAATAGCTTGAAATAACAATTAAATTTTCTATTGACAAAATATCCAAAAACCTCGACTATCAGAACCATGATTAAATTTACCGTCCACAAAGCGAAACGATGCATGATTGCCCTGCCCGTGTGGCAGTGTTCGCGGTGGCCGTCTGTTATTTAATAAAATTACAGAACCGTTTTAGTTAAGGCCGCTGCTTCAAACCAGCGGCCTTTTTATTTATTGGCACTTTAAAAACAGGAGAAACAACGTGTCTATCCCGACTGCTTATGTCATCGTGATATTGGTATGGAGCACTACACCATTGGGTATTCAATGGAGTGGTGCCGGTATTGGTTTTGAATTTGGTGTTGCGCTGCGTATGGTCATCGGCCTGTTTGCGCTGATGATAGTTGCCCGCTACCAGAAACTGCCGATGCCATGGGACAAGCTGGCACGACGCGTTTACCTGGTCAGCGGCCTGTCGCTGTTTCTTGCGATGAGTTTTGTTTACTGGGCGGCGCAATTCATTCCTTCGGGCTGGATCGCAGTGATCTTCGGGCTGTCCCCGGTTTTGACCAGCGTGTTTGCTACTTTGATCCTGCGTGAAAGTGCGTTTACCCTGGGGCGCGTGCTCGGCATGTTACTGGGCCTATGCGGACTGGCAGTCGTGTTTGCTGAAGGACTGAGTATATCGGCGGCTGCACTGTCGGGTGTGGCAGCAGTAACACTGGGTGCGGTTTCGCAATCGCTCGGCGCGGTGTTGATTCGTAAATTAAAACCGACGATACCGGCGATCTCGATCACCATCGGTAGCCTGGTTGTGGCAATTCCACTATTCATTGCCAATGGTTTTTATGGTGGTGGCTGGCCGCAGTCATGGCCGCTGCAAGCCGTATCTGCGATTGTCTATCTGGCTATCTTTGGCACCGCGCTGGGCTTCCCGCTGTATTATTATTTGTTGAAAAATATCAATGCGGAACGCGTTGCGTTAATCACATTAATAACGCCAGTCAGTGCCTTGTTGCTCGGTTCGGCGATTAACGATGAGGTCATTGGCACCGAAGTCTGGCTGGGTACGGCGCTGATCATCACTGGCCTGGCGATTTATGAATACGGCAAGTACCTGCCGTTCAAAAAGAAATGGCAGATACGCTGGAACCAGCGCCCGCTATAAACAGAAAATAAAAAGGGTGATTATCGGATGTGGTTGCGGTATGTTGTAGTTATGCAATATACCGTGATCACATCCGAATATATAGGTGAAAACATGCGCTTGATATTTAGTCTAATCATAATCAGCCTGTCCTTGATGGCCTGTTCAAACTTGAGCAAATCGCCGAGTACCCTGCGCCATAATTATCTCGCGATTACACAACCCGGCATCAGCATGGATGAAGCTGTGCCGCTGATTAAAAAGAAAATAAAACCCGAAGGTTCGTTGCTCGTTCGTGAAGGCGTGCCCTGCTTGGACAAGGAAGAAGAGCATTTACAGAAAGGCTCGCATTCCATCAAGGTAAATCTGGGCTGGTATTACTGGGGTACGATAAAAACACCAGTTTATGGCGAGTGGTGTTTTAATGACAATAAAAAATTGATTGATATTATTGTTTATAAAGCGATTGATGATTTTGCTCATCAACCGTGATCATTCAGGATACTGCCTCAGAACCAAAACATCACCACGTTGGGTGAACTCTATTTTTTTCAAAAAAGACATACCCAGCAAAATCACATCCGAGTCATCACCCGGGTTAATAATTGCCCTGACATCTCTTAGCTCAATGCCATCAACAGCCACCTTATCAAGCTTTGAAGCATAGCCGGTCACCACACCATTGGCCGTTTGAACCTGGATAGCCGCACCGGATTTTAACTGTAATTCATCAGCGATATGCTGCGGCACGGCAACACCGGTTGCGCCGGTGTCGAGCATAAAGACCACGTGCTGGCCGTTGATAGAACCATCGGTAACGTAATGGCCATAGCGATTGCGCAGCAATTCAACTTCGCGCACACCAGCATCGGTATATTGTGTGCTCAGGCTTTGATTAGGGTTGGTCTGTTTATCGATAATGCCTTCAAAAAAACTCATCAATAAAATCAGAAATAAAATCCACATCACTACCACCATGAAGGTGCCGATGCTTTTTTGTTCTTTTATCTGGGGATCGTTATCCATGTATACGGGCAATAAAATCACCCTGCCCTTCATCCCTGAAAAGCAGGCAATGAAAAACTGTTTAGCCTTTCATCATATCGAAGAATTCATTATTGGTTTTGGTCGACTGCATCTTGCTCATGAGGAATTCGATCGCGCCAATCTCATCCATGGGCTGCAGCAACTTGCGCAGAATCCACATCTTCTGTAGCTCGTCCGGTTTGGTCAGCAGTTCTTCACGACGCGTACCTGAACGATTGATATTGAATGCCGGGAAGATACGTTTTTCAGTAATGCGGCGATCTAGATGGATTTCCATATTACCGGTACCCTTAAATTCTTCGTAAATCACTTCATCCATTTTTGAACCAGTATCAACCAGTGCAGTCGCAATAATGGAAATACTGCCACCTTCTTCAATATTACGCGCTGCTCCAAAGAATCGTTTTGGTCGATGCAGGGCATGGGCGTCGACACCACCGGTTAGCACTTTACCGGATGAAGGAATCACGGTGTTGTAAGCACGCGCCAGGCGAGTGATTGAATCCAGCAAAATAACCACGTCCTTCTTGTGCTCAGCTAGTCTCTTGGCCTTTTCGATAACCATTTCTGCCACCTGTACGTGACGGCTGGCGGGCTCATCAAAAGTACTGGACACCACTTCACCACGCACACTGCGTTGCATCTCGGTAACCTCCTCAGGGCGTTCATCAATCAGCAGAACAATGAGATAACACTCAGGATGATTGGCCGCTATTGACTGAGCGATGTTGCTCATCAGCATGGTTTTACCCGCTTTCGGTGGTGATACCAGCAAACCACGCTGGCCTTTACCAATTGGTGCCACCATGTCGATTATACGCGCGGTGATATCTTCGGTACTGCCATTACCACGTTCCATAATTAAACGTTCATCGGGATGTAATGGTGTCAGGTTTTCAAACGCAATTTTGTTACGTGACTGGTCGGGTGATTCAAAATTAATCTGGTCAACCTTGAGCATGGCAAAATATCGCTCACCTTCTTTAGGTGGGCGAATCTTTCCAGAAATGGTATCACCAGTGCGCATGCTGAACCGGCGAATCTGGCTGGGCGAAACATAGATATCATCAGGGCCGGCCAAATATGAACTATCAGCTGCACGCAGGAAACCAAAACCATCCTGCAAAATTTCCAGTACACCATCACCAAATATGTCTTCGCCTTTTTTGGCGTGGGCTTTAAGGATGGCAAAAATAATTTCCTGTTTTTTAGATCGCGCTACATTATCCAGCTTCATGGATGCAGCAAGGTCGAGAAGTTCCTGAACAGGTTTTTGTTTGAGTTCTGTAAGATTCATAGAAAGTTTTTGAATAGGTTATGTTAGTTTTTTTATGTTTTTGATTTGTTAACAAGCCGGAATAGCCTTGTTTTGGCCACAAGATTGGTGGCGCTGGATGTGCTTGCAAGGCAAGCAGAATTCTTTTTATATCTTTTTAATGTTTTATGTAGATCCTGATAAAAATATTATGAATTACTATCAATAAATGCAGTTAATTGTGATTTTGATAAAGCGCCGACTTTTGTAGCTTCAACTTCACCGCCTTTAAACAACATCAGTGTTGGAATACCACGAATACCAAATTTGGGTGGTGTATTCGGGTTTTCATCAATATTTAATTTTGCAATTTTAACCTTGCCTTCATAATCACCCACAATCTCTTCAAGGATTGGCGCAATCATCTTGCATGGTCCACACCACTCAGCCCAGTAATCAACCAGTACAGGAATATCAGAATTTAAAACATCTTGTTCAAACGAATCATCGGTAACATAAACGATTTGATTACTCACTACTGAAATTCCTCCGGAATTAAAATTTTTTCTTAATCTAGAAAGTGTGGTAAATATACTGGAAATTGTTGTCGAACTGAAACTGCTTAAGCTTCGTGGACTTGTATTTGAACGCTATCTTAGACTATTTTTTAAAATTGTACACCCCTTTTCTGTATGTGATTCCATTTTAGGTTAAGCTACGCAAATGACAGATACTAACATTACAGACATACGATTCGACCAGTTCGATTTAGATTCACGCATTATTCAGGGATTAACCGATACCGGCTTCGAATTTTGCACTCCTATTCAGGCAGAGAGCATCCCCATTGCCATTACCGGCCAGGATGTGGCGGGTGAGGCCCAGACTGGAACCGGAAAAACAGCGGCCTTTATGGTGGCCTGCTACGACTATTTATTAAAACATCCTGCCAGCGATACAAGGCGCGCTAACCAGCCCAGAGCACTGATACTGGCGCCGACACGCGAATTGGCCATCCAGATTCATAAAGATGCTTTGTGCATAGGCAAATACACCAAACTGACTTTAGGTCTGGCTTATGGTGGTACCGGCTACGAGCAGCAACGCCAACAACTAACCGATGGCGTTGATATTCTGATTGGCACACCGGGACGTATCATCGATTATTTCAAGCAGCACGTTTTTGACCTCAAAGCCTGTCAGTGTGTCGTTTTAGATGAAGCAGACCGCATGTTTGACCTCGGTTTTATCAAGGATATCCGTTATTTATTGAACCGCTGCCCCGACCCTGACAAACGCCTGAGCCTGCTGTTCTCAGCCACTTTATCGCATCGAATTGGCGAGCTGGCTTATGACCACATGAACGAGCCCGAAGAAGTTCGCATCAAGGCCAACACCAAAACCGCCGATAAGGTTAAACAGACGGTTTATTACCCGGCCAATGATGAAAAAATTCCATTATTGCTGGGCTTGATGAAATCACTCGAGACCAAACGTAGCATCGTTTTTATTAATACCAAACGTGTTGCCGAAAACGTTGATGCCTGGCTGGAAGGTAATGGCATCAAATCTGCCCTGCTTTCTGGCGATGTACCGCAGAAAAAACGACAGACGCTGCTGAAAAAATTTGAAGATGGTGAATTTGATGTCATGGTTGCCACCGATGTAGCAGCCCGCGGCCTGCACGTTCCAGAAATCAGCCATGTGTTTAATTACGACCTGCCACAATCGGGTGAAGATTATGTCCACCGCGTGGGACGAACTGCACGCGCTGGTGCCAGCGGTGCCGCGATTAGCTTTGCCTGCGAGGATTACGCGCACTACCTGATGGATATCGAAGAATATATCGGCCATCGTGTCAATAATGAACCGGTTTCTGCCGAACTGCTCGCCAAGCCAAAACCACGTGCAAAACGCGAACGCAGGCCGAGGCCAGGGCAAAGATCAAACCAGGGAAACAAACACAGACGCCACTCAGGCAACAGAAACCAGAACCGTCGTTAAAGCGAAATAGAACCTTACGGTTCCAGTTCTTCAAAAGCCATTTTAGCTACAGCCAACGCCTGCTCTACGTCATCAGCTAATACGTTAAAGTGCCCCATCTTACGGCCGGGGCGCGCTTCCTTCTTGCCGTACAGATGCAGTTTGATTTCCGGGTGCGCTAACAGGGCACGCCAGTCCGGATCCCACAAATCACCCAGCATATTGACCATCACCACCGGTGAAATCAATCGCGTTTCACCCGGCTTCAAACCACACATCATGCGCACCTGCTGTTCAAACTGCGAGGTCACACAGGCATCCTTGGTATAATGGCCGCTATTGTGCGTGCGCGGGGCCATCTCATTGAACAACAGCTCACCCTCACCGGAAATAAAAAATTCAACCGCCAGAATACCAACATAGTCCATCGACTCAGCCAGATCGATAGCCTGCTGTCGTGCCTTTTCTGCAACCGACTCATCCACCCGCGCTGGCACTGCGCTTTGATGCAAAATACCATTGCGGTGCTCATTTTCAGCAATCGGATAACTCACCGCCTCACCTCGCGCATTTCGCGCCACGATCACCGATATTTCCAGCGCCAGCTCTATTTTTTTCTCCAATACGCAATCAACCCTATTCATCGATTCGTAAGCAGGTAGCAGCTCTTCAAGCTGGTTGATCACCACCTGGCCTTTACCATCGTAACCCAGCGTCGCGCTTTTCAGGATCGCTGGCACATCAATAGCTGCTATCGCTTTATTGATATCTGCCTCAGATTGAATAAAATAATAAGGCGCGGGCGTAAGTCCCGCCTTTAAAGCGTAGCGTTTTTCACTATCGCGATTTTGTGCCACTTCCAGCGCATCGGCAGAGGGAGAAACCCGCGTATTTTTTGCCAGATAACGCAGGCTCTCAGCCGGTACATTCTCAAATTCGGTGGTGACAGCATCACAGCGAGAGGCCAGCAAATCCAGCGCAGCCTCGTCTAAATAATTCGCCTTAATATGCTCATCGGCAATCCGACCTGCGGGGCTGCCCTCATCGGGATCGAGCACAATAACATGGTAGCCCAGGGTACGCGCAGCCACACAGAACATACGGCCCAACTGGCCACCACCTAAAACACCCAGGGTTGCGCCAGGTAGTATTTCTGCAAGATTCTGTTTCGACATATCTCTGTTGTTAATCCTGAAAGGGTCAATCAGCCCTGTGGTGGAAGCGACATATCCAACACGGCATCTTCCTGAATCGCACGGAAAGCATCAAGCTTATCAGCCAGCGCCTTATCGGTAATAGCCAGCAATGAAATGGCCGACAACGCCGCATTGGCCGCCCCCGCCTCGCCAATCGCAAACGTTGCTACCGGGATACCCTTTGGCATCTGCACGATGGACAACAGGGAGTCCATACCTTTGAGGTATTTTGAAGGCACAGGCACACCTAGAACCGGCACGGTCGATTTAGCCGCCAGCATGCCGGGTAAATGTGCAGCCCCACCAGCACCTGCAATAATACAGGCGAGCCCATTGTCACGCGCACTGGCAGCATAATCGAACAACAAATCAGGCGTTCTGTGGGCCGAAACAACCCGTGCTTCATAAGGCACACCAAAGGCTTCCAGTTGCTGCACCGCATGTTCCATCACCGGCCAGTCACTTTGACTACCCATTACTACACCAATTTTAAGCGTTGTCATAATCCACCACCCCGTAGTTTTCGAGGAAAAAACCGAGCATCTTATACGAATTTAAGGAATTTTACGAAGACCTTCAGAACAGCCTAAGCGATTGCCCTGATTTTGCCCGTTTTCAGGTACTTGGACAAACTACTCGCCACTTCCAGGCCACCGCTATTCACAACCACATCGTTCTCACCCAGATCGATGCCCGTACCAAAATCTACCGCCAGCTCTTCAATCTTAATGTTCAGGCCCATATCTTCAGCATTATTCAGCTGCTCAATTCTGGACATCACAAAGTCATAACCTTCATCCGGGAAAATACCGTCAAAAATCTTGCGCATGCACAGGTCCATTTCTTTCTCGTCCAGAGAGAATTCAGCAAATGAGGCCTGCACATAACCAAACAGGTAACCGGCAGTCACCGTATCATCCATACGTTTAAACACACCCTTCCAGCTTTCCTGGGTTGCCTCATCCGCCGCCGATTTAATCTGCTTATGCAGGGCAGAACCCGCCCGAACGATGGCTTCATCCAGCTGTTTGCTATTTTTCTGTTTAAATAATCCGAACATGCAGACCTAAAACCTCTGAAATGCACCCAAATATAACAAGTTAATTTCTAGGCGTAGAGTATAGGAAAGAACTCAAAAAAAACGGCAACTATTGACAGTTGCCGTTATCTTTTCATCACTTTGATAAATTGATGACCTAAAATTTTAATGACACTCCCAATCCTAGCGCTCCATAATCAAAGTCTGTTTTACTCAAATACGACATATATTCGAGATTAACAGCAATACTATCGTTTACATTAACATTTATACCCAAACCATAAGATGCACCTGATTCATCATCAGTGAGCGAAACACCTTGACCTGTATTAGAGACAGTAAACTCACCTCGAGTAAGGCCAAACAGAACATATAATGAAGCAACATTTGACATATCTATGCGACCTACACCATAAATACCAGCCATGGTATCAAGTTCAACGACCGTCTCAATACCGCTTATTACTATTCCATCATCATCTATACCAAATCCAGCTCGACCTTCCAGTAAAAAATATTCTGAAATCTGTTCGCCAAATCTAATAATCAGCGCCCCAGGCTCTATATCATCAGCCCCTTCTGGACTAAAAGTACCTGAGGCATATTGCACACCAAAATATGACTCAGCCTCAGAATTTGCAAATACCTGGCTACCAAATAGAACCATACAACTGGCAAGAACAAGAGAAATAAATTTATTTTTCATACTACATCCCTAATTTTGGAACCAAATTTTAAATTATGTTAATAATCTACCCGACAAAATACCACAAACCAAAGCAGACAATCAAAAAATAGTTACTTACAAATTTCTGTGCCATCTATTAAATTTTAGGCAAATAAAGTAATCTGAAAATGGTGGTTATGGGTGGACTTGAACCACCGACCCCAGCATTATGAATGCTGTGCTCTAACCAACTGAGCTACATAACCATGTTTTGAAGGCCGCAGATTTTGAACTTTTGCGGCTACTGTGTCAATAAAAACAAGCGCCCAAACGGCAATTAAACGTTAAAGCGGAAATGCATGACATCGCCATCCTGCACGATGTAATCCTTGCCCTCAACGCGTAATTTTCCCGCCTCTTTTGCGCCCTGCTCACCCTTGTTATCGATAAAATCCTGATAACTGATGGTTTCGGCGCGGATGAAGCCCCGCTCAAAATCAGTGTGTATGACCGCCGCCGCCTTCGGTGCTGTCGCCCCGACAGCCACTGTCCAGGCCCTGACTTCTTTCACCCCAGCGGTGAAATAGGTCTGCAGTCCCAGCAGTTCATAACCCGCACGTATCACCCGATTCAGGCCCGGCTCATCCAGGCCCAGCTCACTTAAAAACTCATCACGCTCTTCATCGTCTAGCTCAATTAGCTCTGATTCAATCGCCGCACAGACTGGCACTACAACGGCACCTTCCTGCCCAGCAAGTTCACTCACTGCATCCAGATAGGGATTGTTCTCAAAACCATCCTCATTGACATTAGCGATGTACATAACCGGCTTAAGCGTAATCAGGTGAAACTCATGCAGCGCCGCAACGTCATCCTCACTCAAACCCAAGGCACGCACCGGTTTCCCCTCATCCAGTTGTGCCTGTATTTTTTCCAGCAGCGCTAACCTGGCCTTTGCATCCTTGTCACCACTCTTGGCCACCTTGGAAACGCGATTGATTGATTTCTCAACCGTTTCCAGATCAGCCAGCGCCAGCTCGGTATTGATGACTTCGATATCATTTTCAGGATGAATCTTGCCCTCAACATGAACGATGTCATCATTATCAAAACAACGCACGACGTGGGCAATCGCATCAGTTTCACGGATATTGGCCAGAAACTGGTTACCCAGACCTTCGCCTTTGGAAGCCCCCGCGACCAGACCGGCAATATCAACAAACTCCATGGTCGTTGGTATCACTTTCTCAGGCTTAACGATTTCTGCCAGTTTATCCAGGCGTGGATCAGGTAAAGACACGATTCCCACATTTGGCTCAATGGTGCAGAACGGATAGTTCGCAGCCTGAATACCCGCTTTGGTCAGCGCATTAAATAAAGTCGATTTACCAACATTAGGTAGACCAACAATGCCACATTTGAATCCCATATTTTTACCTGCAACCTAACAATTATTTTGTATGCAACTTGTGCATGGCTTTCTCCATGGCACCATCTGCCAGTAACGGCATCACAGACAGCGCATTGCTGATAGCATTATCAATACCAATGCGTTCATCCTGCGAAGATCGATGCAAGACATAATCCACCACCTGATTCCGGTTACCGGGATGACCGATACCAATGCGCAGACGGTGAAAATCTTTGGTACCCAGGTGTGCAATAGTGTCACGCAAGCCATTATGCCCACCGTGGCCGCCACCCGTTTTCAGCCTGATATCGCCAACTTCCAGATCGAGCTCATCGTGAGCAACCAGAATATTTTCCGGCTCAATTCGATAAAATGACGCCAGGCTTTTGATCGCCTGGCCACTGCGATTCATAAAAGTTTGCGGTTTTAACAACCAGATATCACGGCCAGCGATATTAACTTTGGCGACTTCACCGTGAAACTTTTTCTCAGCCCGGAACTGCGCACCGTTGACCGCTGCCAGTTCCTCAACAAACCGAAACCCGGCATTGTGCCGGGTTTCGGTGTATTCGGAGCCGGGATTACCCAGACCCACTATCAGCTTGAGATCGATGAATCGCTCAGCCATGTAGACTAGCTTTCAGCTTCGCCTTCACCTTCGCCTTCCGCAGCTTCACCAGCAGGCGCTTCTACAGGCTCTTCTATTGAAGCAGCAGCTTTACGAACATGAATACCTGCAACCGCTGTATCATGATCTTCACCATGTTTAAGTGCCAGCACTTCAACACCTTTGGGCAATTTAAGGTCAGACAGATGCACAACATCATTGAGATGCATTTCTGAAAGATCTACTTCAATAAACTCAGGAATAGCCCCAGGCAAACATTCAACTTCCACTTCCATAACAACGTGGTTGACAGCACCACCTTCAGTTTTCACGCCCGGCGCAACATCTTCACCAACAAAGTGCAGTGGTACGTGTACGTGCACGGCTACTTTCGCATCCACACGCTGGAAGTCAATGTGCAGAATATCCATCTTGTATGGATGATGTTGCAGATCACGCAATAATACGTCTTCTTTTTTACCATCCATATTCAAGCTCAGAATCTGTGAATAGAAGGCTTCCTGAGGCAATACGTACTGTACGTCTTTCTGTTCCAGTGTCAAATTTACTGGATCTTTTCCAGCGCCATAAACGATTGCAGGCAGTTTGTTAGCGTGACGCAGGCGGCGGCTCGCACCTTTCCCCATGTCATCACGCACTGTAGCGTTTAATTCAATACTCATAATTTTCTCCAAAATGCTGTTTTACTAACAGCGATTACTTAAATACTTCCCCGCGACCAGAGAAGTCATTATCAGGGCGATCAGGGAGTTCCCCTGGTCACCCATCTTTCGAATAAGTCTTTCCAGACTTACCCGGAATTTTTAATCAACGTACATCTCACTGACTGATTCTTCTTCGTGTATTCGTCGAATCGTTTCAGCGAGCATGTTGGCAACAGAAACCTGTCGAATCTGCGAACACTGCTGTGCAGCTTCACTCAACGGTATCGTATCGGTCACCACCAGTTCATCCAGAACTGAATTGCTAATATTTTCAAGTGCAGCACCCGACAACACCGGATGCGTACAATAAGCCGACACACTGGCAGCACCATTGTCTTTAAGCGCAGCCGCGGCTTTACACAGGGTACCCGCGGTATCGACCAGGTCGTCTACCAGCACACAGTTCTTACCTTCCACGTCACCGATGATATTCATCACCTCGGAAACATTCGCCTTGGGGCGACGCTTATCAATAATCGCCAGATCCGCATCACCCAGACGCTTGGCCAATGCCCTGGCTCGCACCACACCACCCACATCGGGCGAGACCACCAGCAGGTCGTTGTGCCGCTGCTGCCAGACATCCGCCAGCAAAATCGGCGATGCGTAAACATTATCGATTGGAATATCGAAAAAACCCTGAATCTGGTCAGCGTGTAAATCAACCGTCAGCAAACGATCCAGTTTCGCGCTCGACAACATATTGGCGACCACCTTAGCCGTAATCGGCACCCTGACTGAACGGGGCTTACGATCCTGACGCGAGTAACCGTAATAGGGCACTACTGCTGTCACCCGCCTGGCCGATGCACGATGCATGGCATCGATCATGACCAGCAGCTCCATCAAATTATCATTACAGGGTGTACACGTCGGCTGGATAATGAAAACATCCTTACCGCGAACGTTTTCCATCACCTCAACACAAATCTCACCATCGCTGAAAGTATCAACACTGATTTTGCCCAGAGGCAAATTCAGCTTGTCAGCAATCTTCCTGGCCAGTTCAGGATTAGCATTACCAGTAAAAAGCCTCAATTGGCTATCTTCTTGCATCACTATCGATTCTCACGTTGTGTACTAATAATGCTGAAATACCCATTGTACGGGCATTAATAAATGGCTGGGCCGGCAGGATTCGAACCTGCGCATGCCAGGATCAAAACCTGGTGCCTTACCGCTTGGCGACGGCCCAATTTCTTTAGCTATCTGAATAGTTTTTCCGTTAATTACAAACCGTCCAGCTTCGCTCGCAAAGGTGATGTATTCACACCCCTGGCAATAAAATCTTTCCACGATTCAGGCATTGCTGTCTTTCCTGAATCTCTCAGACTGTCGCGAACTCGTTTTGCCTCTGCTTCAGTTTTAAATGCGGCAAACACCGAAGCGCCTGTACCACTCATTCGTGCCCCGGCATAATGGCCGAGAATTTCCAGTGCTTCAGCCACTTCCGGATAATGCTTTTCTACAACAGGAACACACACATTATCCCAGCCGGAATCCGGAAGGCCGCATATTTTGATGGCTGGGCAATCCCGTGTCAATTCAAAATCACCGAAGATTGAGGCCGTAGAGACATGAATATCGGGCGTAATCACCAAATACCAGGGACAATCCAGCTCAATGGGCGTCAGTTGTTCTCCAATGCCTTCCGCAAAGGCCGAAAATCCACGCACAAACACCGGCACATCCGCACCCAGTTTCAGGCCAGTCTCTGCCAGGGCATCATCACTCAGTCCACAATCCCAGATTCGATTTAGTGCATGCAATGTGGTGGCCGCATCTGAACTGCCACCGCCCAGTCCCGCACCCATGGGTAGCTTTTTCTCCAGGGAAATATCAACACCCCGACGACAGCCACAAACCTGCTGCAATGCTTTGGCGGCCCTGACCACCAGGTCGTCTTCAGCAGGGATACCTTCAACAGCCTGAATACGCCGCACTTCACCATCCGACCTGGGCTCAAACTTCAGCTCATCGCCATAATCCAGAAACTGGAAAACCGTTTGCAGTTCATGATAGCCATCAGCACGTTGGCCTGTAATATGCAGCATAAGATTGAGCTTGGCGGGGGCTGGCCAGACTAATGGAAGGTCAGTCATGAAACTTCTCTGGCCACCAGATTCCATTGTCGAATCAATAAACGAATTTCCAGCTCAGGCTGATCATCACGATCCAGATAAAAAGCATGCGGTAAAATATGCTCGCCCACTTTTTTATAGCCGGACATTTCTATATTCCAGCCGTCCTGAACCAGTTTATGCAAATGCCCCTGATCATCCCACAGCTGCTTCTGTACCGGCCGGTTTGCAGCTGGCACACCGCGCAACCAGTCGTGCAGCCCCGAAAGCGGCACACTCACACCCAGACTGGATGCCAGCAACTCGTCAGCATTATCGGCATAAGTTTCACCTTCACTGGTTCTGAGCACCACCCCAAGGGCATCCCCCTTAATCAGAATAGTGCCCTGACCCATGGCCGCAATTAGACGAATGTTGTAGGCATCATCCTGCTGGTTCCAGAAAAGATCCAGGCTGCCACCGTTGTCTTCCGTCTGCATACCCAGACGACCGGTCAACTTCCACGAAGAAAGCTGTTGCCTTTGCGCCACGGTCTGTGACCAGTTATCCGGGCTTTTGGCCGTGGCTTTGGGCAGATAGTTACACGAAAACTGCGTAGCCAGAAGCAACGCAAAAATCACGCTACGAAACGCGATAGAAAAATGCCTGCAGGTTAATCTCATTGCTTAAATTTTTTCAGGGTCTCAATCAGAACTGGATGTTCTGCATTCACTTCCCGGCCTTTCTGCCACACGGCACGTGCCTGCTCTTTTTGATCAGTCAGCCACAACACCTCACCATAATGTGCCGCAATTTCGGCATCCTCCAGCTTTTCAAATGCCCTGGACAGCCACTTCAATGACTCCTGCAATTCACCCAGGCGGTAATTCACCCAGCCCAGGCTGTCCATAATGGCCGGATCCTCCGGCACCAGTTCCAGTGCTTTTTCGATATATTCTTTGGCCTCCTGATAGCGTTCCGTCTTGTCCGCCAGGGTATAACCCAGGGCATTCAGGGCATCAGCATTTTCGGGCTCCATTGATAAAACCTTGAGCAAATCTGATTCAGCGACATCAACCCGGCCCACCTTTTCTGCAATCAGGGCCCGCGCATACAACAGATTAATATCTTCACGGTTGTGACTCAGTGCCCGAGTGTACATATCATAGGCATCCTGATAGCGCTGCCGGCTTCGAAATATCTCACCCTGGGCCAGATAAGCACGCACTCTTTTTGACCACTCTTCGGTGTCCTCAACCAGGATATTCAATTGCTCAATGGCTTCATCAACACGATCGAGTCGGGCAAACAGGCTGGCTATGCGGAGCCTGGCTTCAAACACATAAGCACCACTTTGTACTTTGATGTAATGCGCAATAGCATTTTTAAACTGCTCCCTGTTCTGTTCAATGCGCCCGAGATAGTAATGCGCAATGTCTGTTTTTTTATCGAGTTCGATCAGGTGGCTCAGCAGTTCCGCTGCTTCATCCAGCTTCTCGGTTTCGATATGCAACAGCGCCAGGTTCAACAGAACCTCAACATTATCCGGCTGTTTTTCCCGCAACAGCACATACTGCTCACGCGCCGCATCATAATCCTTGTCCTCAACCAGCATGTGTGCGTACTGCATACGCAATTTCAGATTGTCCGGATGGTCTGCAAGCACCTGCTTGATCACCGCTCTGGACTCATCGCGTTTATCCTGCGCCCGGTAAATTCTGGCCTTGATCAAATGCACATCAAGCAACGAATCATCGACTTCGAGCACCCGATCCAGCAGGGCTATCGACTGGTCGTATTGCTCCAGCTGCGCTGCATATCTGGCCTGCAAAATCAGCAGCTGCGGATTGTCTGTTTCCACCTTATTTAACGCTTCCAGCAGATCAAAACTATCCTGGGGCTCATTCTCATCACCCAGCAATTGCTTGACCACCAGCGCCCTTTTTTTATCATCATCTTCATGATGCGCAAGCACGGCCTGCACGTGCGGCAAAGCTTTGGCGGGCTGATGCAGGTGCAAATAACTCACCGCATAGATGCGATCGATATCAGGATTCTCAGGGTCTAACTCACGCCAGCGCTCCAGTAAATCCAGTGCGCGCTCGTATTGCTTATCGTATAAGGCAATATAAGTCGCCCGTGCGGCAATCCGACTATCATCGCTCTGCCCCGCTGCCTGTTGATAAAAATCCGCAGACATTTCCAGATCACCAGCATTACCGGCAAATTCTGCAACCAGCAGCTCGTAAAGCAAATCTTCATCCAGCGTCATGCCCTTTGGTTCCGGCTTTGGCACATCTGCCTGCGCATCAACAGATGACTTTGCCAACGGCGTACAGGCCGTAGAAAACACCACTGCAACCAATAGACCAGCGAATAGAATACGTTGCAGCAAACACTGCGTGTATTTATGAATTCCAAGCATTTCTTTCTTCTGATTAATCATAACCGTGAATATAACCCACTTTAATAAAACCTGTCTGCATTACAACAAAACCTTTCAAACATCACATTTATAATGTGATGTATATTACAATCCCAACACAACTAAACTTGAGTTAAAACCCAGCCTGTCGCAAAATTACGCATTTTCGCGCCAGCAAGAACTATATGTCCCCAAAAAACCCGAGACTGATTACACTGGGTCTTAACCATAAGACGGCGCCTCTCGACCTGCGCGAACGCCTGGCGTTTACGCCTCAGACATTACCCGATGCCCTGAACGGCCTGTATAAACTCAAAAACATCAACGAAGCGGCCATAGTCTCAACCTGCAACCGCACTGAACTGTACTGCGTAACAAACAATGATACAGACCAGGACATCGTTGACTGGTTCAGTCAGTATCATGGCTTTGAATCTTCCACGATTGACAGCCACCTGTACACCTATGATCACAAAGAAACCATAAAACACGCCATGTCGGTAACTTCTGGCCTCGATTCCATGGTGCTCGGCGAACCCCAGATTGCGGGCCAGATGAAAGATGCCTATGCCCTGGCACAAAAACAGGGGACTTTGGGCCGCCTGCTGGGAAAACTATTCCAGCACGCCTTTGCCGTGGCCAAACAGGTGCGCACCGACACCGCCATCGGTTCCAGCCCGGTTTCTGTCGCCTTTGCTGCGGTCAGCCTGGCCAAACAGATTTTTGGGGAGCTCAATGAATCCACCGCATTATTGATCGGCGCGGGCGAGACCATCGAGCTTACCGCCCGGCACCTGGATCGCCAGAACATCAAACACATGATCATTGCCAACCGCAGCATTGAACGGGCAGAAAATCTGGCAGAAGAATTCGATGGCGAGGCAATACGGCTACCCCAAATTGCCGACCATCTGCACCGCGCTGACATTGTGATTGCCTCCACCGCCAGCCCGCTGCCTATTTTAGGCAAGGGCACGGTTGAAAGAGCGCTCAAGATTCGCCGGCGCGAACCCATTTTCATGGTCGATCTGGCCGTACCCAGAGACGTCGAGCCCGAAGTCGCCAAACTGGACGATGTTTATCTTTATGCTGTCGATGATCTACAGGAAGTCATTAATGAAAACATGCAGTCACGCCAGCAGGCCGCTGAACAGGCCGAAGAAATCATCAGTGAGGAAGTGCATCATTTTCTAAACTGGCAGCGCTCACTTGATTCCGTCGACCTGATTTCTGAAATACGCAGTACTACACAAAACATGAGTCAGGAAGTACTCAATAAGGCACTAAAGCAACTATCATCTGGCGATTCCCCAGAAAAGGCACTCGAGTTTCTTGCTCACACGCTCACCAATAAATTTCTGCACAAACCCTGCACCTCTATCAGAAAAGCCTGTGAGGAAAAGGATCAGGACATGATTAATGCCGCCAGACAGCTTTTAATGAACGCCGATGACGACAAAACTGGGCAGAAATAAAACCAGGACCCAATAATTGAAAGACTCGATACTCAACAAATTAAACAACCTGATTGATCGTCACGAAGAAGTCGCAGGACTGATGTCAGACCCTGACGTAATGTCTGACCAGAATAAATTTCGCGATTTATCCAAAGAATACGCCCAGCTCGAGCCTGTTGTCACCTGCTATAAAAATTACACGGGCGCAAAAGATGATCTCGCCAGTGCCGAGGAAATGCTGAAGGAAGATGACGCCGAACTGCGCGAAATGGCGCAGGAAGAGAAAAAACTGGCCAGCGGGAATATCGAAATGCTGGAACTGGAATTGCAGAAGTTATTACTGCCCAAAGACCCACACGATAACAGCAATGTCTTTCTGGAAATTCGCGCTGGCACCGGTGGCGACGAAGCCGCTATTTTTGCCGGTGACCTGTTTCGCATGTATTCACGCTACGCCGAACTAAAACGCTGGCAGGTTGAAATCATCAACCAGAACCACGGTGAACACGGCGGCTACAAAGAAATCATTGCACGCATCATTGGTGATGGCGCCTATTCAAGGTTGAAATTTGAATCGGGCGCCCACCGCGTGCAACGCGTACCGGAAACCGAATCACAGGGTCGGGTACACACTTCAGCAGCCACCGTAGCGATCATGCCGGAAGTCGCCGATGTTGAACAAATCGAAATCAATCCATCAGATCTGCGCGTTGACACCTTCCGCGCCTCCGGTGCCGGCGGACAGCACGTCAACAAAACTGATTCAGCAGTACGCCTGACCCACATCCCAACCGGCACGGTCGTCGAGTGCCAGGATGAGCGCTCGCAACACAAAAATAAGGCACGCGCCATGTCCTTACTACAATCACGTATCATGACTGCAAAACTTGAAAAACAGCAGGCAGAAATTGATGAAGTT
>JAPHSZ010000133.1 GCA_026196545.1 Gammaproteobacteria bacterium | reverse complement strand
CAATTGATATGCTGGTGATCGACGGCCCGCCGGGTTTTATCCAGAAAAACTCAAGATATCCGGCGTTGCCATTATTGTTCGAGAAATTCGCAGCACAGGCAACGGTGTTTCTCGATGATGCAGCCAGGGATGATGAAAAGGAGCTGGTCGCGCAGTGGCAGGCCGAGTTCTCCGGTATTGAGCATGAATACCTTGAATTTGAGCGTGGCTGTTCGGTGCTGAAAATAAATAAGTCTAGCTAGCGTTATAGGCAGTCTGCCATTCAGCCAGTGCCGCTTCAAGGTCGCCTTCGGCATTGATCGTCTGCCAGAATTTTTTGAAATCCTGCTCGGCATTCTCCAGGCTGAATTCCATCGTCTGTGTTTTATCCTTGAGGAAAAGCGCAATATTGCTCTCGACGGTATCGATGTAATCCTGCGCTAGTTCGAGCGCGGAGTCGGCCTGTTGTTCCTGCATCAGGATGCCTTCGCGGTAGGCCCTGATAATGCCGAAGTCATTGCGTCTGGCGAAACTCTCTGCAGTTTTGGTTCTGTTTCGGCTGAGGTGAACATAAAAAGCATCGTCGCCGTATGTTTTGTCCAGCCTGCCCAAAATCCACGACAGGCGATTGTCGGCCTCGATGTGGTTGTCAGGATAGGCCAGGCGCTGCTCGCCGATTAATGTTGCACGTGATTCGTGCGCTGCTGAATAGTTTGTGATGTGCTGGCAGGCCTTGATGAACGTAGTCGAGCCACAGCGGCCGGTGTTCAGGATAAAAATATTCATTTCAAAATACCTTCCCATATGGCACGGTCAGATTTGTAACTAATGATAGCCTGTAGTATTTCAGTGCGGCGCTTTTTCTGATTGGTTGTTGAGTTAATCAGTGCATGCCCCTGTGAGTTCGCGCCAAAGTTGTGTTCAATGTTTTCAATAAAGCGCTGGATGTTTTTTTTTGCCTGTGTTGTTTCAGGGTGCGTATTCCACCAGCAGCGCTCATCATTGAAAATTGTTTTAAGTAATTCCAGTCTCTGCATAATCTGCTGGTGCTTGTTTTCATATTTCTGGTGCAGGCTCTGTTCGGTTTCAGATAAAGTCGATTCAATCATATTGGTATCAAGATCGTGCTCGGGATAACCGTTGTTACTCAATTGCTCAATAGTGAACAACATCACATCACCAAAAAACTGGCGTTCGAATTCATCGGACAGGTCGATGTTTTCCTGTGCGCGGTTCACCCCGGGCCGAAATTCAGACTCACCAGTCTCATCGGTGGTGCGTTTGTGCAGCATCGGCAGGTTGGCGGAGACAAACTGGTCGCCGATTTCTGCTTTTATTATTCGACCAAGCGCCGGCCCGGCCATGCGCAGTTTTAAGGTCGCGAAGGAAATAAAATATTTCAGGCTCTCCGGCTTAAAGGCATAGTTTCCGGTATAGATAGTTCTGGCTGGGATGGTCTCAGACAGTGGGCCACTATAATCAAAATAGGTGACGCGCGTCGGGTGCTCACCATCAAAGAAGTGATTCAGCTTATTGGTAAAGTCGTTAAAGCAGGTAAGATGATTGTGTTCATTTTTTAATGTGCAGGAATATTGATATGGCTCAGCTGCCTTTTTAAACCCAAACAGGTCTGCCATGTCGTGATAGGCAGCATCGTCGCTGATCTGTGCGTCATCGTGAAACTCACATGAAGCTTCCGCGTCGTTACCCGCAATCTGTTGCAGAAAATCAAGGACGTCGTTCTGGAAGTTACCGGCCATGACGGCGGGGGAGACGGGTGGATCGCCAACGACCTTGCCGGTGAGGATTTTTGTCTCGCTGTTGCTGAATATCTCGTTTAAATGATAGAAATAATTAATCGCATAAATATCTCTCTGGCCATCGTCGGTAGCAATCTTGATCTTGAATTCCTGGTCACTGTCGATGAAATAGAAAATTATTTTTTCATCGCTGCTTTGGCAGATTTCATTGAGGCGCAGATAGGCAATATTGCGGGTGACCGCCGCGCCCTTGTGTGAAAAATCGTCTACGTCCTGCTCGATTGCATAGCGCCCGAGGATCTGCTGCAAATCACTGGCAGCATCACCCAGTTTTTTGATCTGGTCAATCTGTTCGTTGATGCCAAAGTATTCGGTGTCCAGGCCATTGCCGGAAAACCGTGTGCAGATTTCCTGATGTTGCACAATGCTGTCTTTATTCTTCGAATCATCGGCGATAATGACGCGGATGTTTTTATAGTATTGCCCGTTCTTGCCGCCGTATTGATAAAGCTGGCACAGCCTGAGTATGCTGGCCAGGCATTGTTGCAGGTGTATCGGTCGGTCGGCGACAGGAATAACGATGGCGAATTTGTGCCTGTCGTCTTCTGGATTGTTTGCAATTAAGGTTTCGTATTCCTGAAAGGTGCGCTGGTAAAAACCAATTGCCTCATCATCAGGCGTGTGTTCCCAGAGGTGTTTTTCAATAACCGGGATGGCCTGTCGGTAAACAGTGCCCAGCTGTTCAGCATTACTTAACTGTTTTTCAATAGCAGAAAACTGTGCGTCATCATGAAAGCGATCAATAAAATATCGGAGTGATGCCGGGGTTGACGGTGACATTCAATCTACGTGGCTAGCGTCTGGATGAATAATTCGGGAAGGCGTCTTTATCAATCATTAACTCGATAAGGTTGATTGATCTGGAAAAGTCAGTTGAGCTGAACAGCCTGTTTAAATCGTCTTCATTCTCGACGCGCTGATGATTGATACCAAAGGATTGTGCCAGTGCCTGATAATCAGGGTTGATAAAGTCGCAGTTGAGGAATCGGTCCTGGTATTGCTGGTGCTGGTTTTTGCGGATCAGCCCCATGGTCGAGTTGTTGAACATGACAATATTGAGCGGGATGTTGTAATTCACCGCGGTCATGATTTCCATGCAGCACATCTGGAAGCCGCCATCGCCGAGCACCGCAAAAGTAATCTGTTTGTTAGAAAACTGCGCGCCTATTGCGGCGGGAATCGCATGACCGAGCGAAGACACGCCGGAGTTCGGGTAATAGCGGTTATTGCTGGCAACGTTGAAAAAGTTCTGCGCGAAAATAATGTTGTCATCAAAAACGGTAATGTCTTCGGGGAAGTGGTCTTCCAGTCTCAGGAAAAAGTTTTCGACCAGTGAAAATGTTGATTTAAAAATAGCGCAATTGCTTTCCCTGTTATCTTTTTCGACAATGGGTGAATACTGTTTCTGACTGCTGCTAGCGGGGTTGTTCTTTATATTATTGATCAGGGCGGTAAGCACTTCTTTAATGTCGCCCTGGATTGCAATGTCGGTTTTGAATACCTTTTCGAGCTGGCTGTAGTCGCTATCCACCTGGATGATCTTCTTGCCATTGAGCAGTTTCTGGTCCCACAGGTAGCTGGTGCGTTCGTTGAATGAGGCGCCGAGAAAAATCACCAGGTCGGCAGTTTCCTTGATGTATTTATAGGCGTGGCTGTAGGAGGTGACACCCAGGCTGCCCAGCGACAGTGGCGACTGTTCGCTGATCGCGCCCTTGCCCTTGAGGCTGCTGGTTACCGGAATGTTGAGCAGCTCACTGTACTCGGTTAGTTTTGCCTGTGCGCCGGCCTTGATGCAGCCATAGCCGGCAACAATGACCGGCTGCTGTGCCTGCTGGATCAGGTCGATCACGTTATTGACCGGTTGCGAATCGTGGTTCAGGGAACAGATATGTTTTTCGGTGGTGATGTTATCCAGAATGCTGTCGTCGACCAGTTCTTTCTGGATGTTGTACGGAAAGCTGAGCAGCACCGGGCCGGCGCTATCGGAGAGCAGGATTTTTGAGGCCTGGTTGAGCACGTTCTCCAGGTAGTCGGTGCGCTCGATGACTTTGTTGTAGCGGGTGATGCCCTTGAACAGCGCGCTCTGGTCGATGCTGCCGCCTTCACCGGAACTCTCCTGCAGGCCGCCCTTGCCGAAGATATAGGTCGGTGCTTCGCCGGTAATGATCAGTACCGGTTGCTTGTCGGCATAGGCATTGGCGATGCCGGTGACCAGGTTGGTCGCGCCGGGGCCGGCGGTAGTGATGCAGGCGCCGATCCGGCCGGAGGCACGGTTATAGCCACCGGCCATAAAGGCCGCGCCCTGTTCGTGCTTGGCGAGAATACTCTGAATGCTGGAATCGTACAGGCTGTCGTATACCGGCAGGATATGTGCGCCGGGCATACCGAAGATGGTATCAATGCCGAGGCGTTCCATGTATTTGACAATTAACTCACTAACCTGGATCTTCATGTTCAATATCTATGCAGAATCAAAAAATAGACTGAGTATCAGTCGGTTACTCAGTCATGGGAAGCTGGATTCTAGCATCAGATACGATCGGTATCTTCCCTGATATATCAATCGTGTATTAGTCTTTCGACAGCGCCTTCTGTATTAGCGGAACCAGCGGTTCAGGCAGTTTTATGCTGCCCGAGAGTGCAAATGCCTGGGCCTCGGCGCTCATCTTGCGCCAGGTTTTACGGATGATATCGATCCATTTTTCTTCATCGTATTCAGGGTGTTTGTCAGCAAATTCCTGCATATAGTGCTCAATGAAGACCAGTGCTGCGATGTTTTCGACCAGCTGAGTATCGGGATTTTTCTTCAGTGCCTTTTTGCCCACGGCCAGCTTGACCCTGTTTAGGGCATCTTCAGCATAACCCGCCTGTTGCATCAGTGCTGCCAGGGTTTCGGCGTGAAAGGTATAAAGCGCGGTGCGCCATTGATGGTAGCCCTTGCGGTTCATCGGAAAATCACTGCGTGGTGATTTCCAGCGCTGGATATGCTGGGCGCGAATGGCCAGTTTCATTTCATCATCCGTCTCCGGCGCAAACCGCTCGAGCATGTCTGACATGTGATGAGAATATAATAATTCTTTCGGCCATTCTTTGTTGTCTGAATCAAGCACCTTGTTTGGGTCTTCACTGTTTGCCTGGTCAATCAGGCGTAGTGATTCTTCGAAAATTTTATCTGGCATAGCATTTCCCTAAAGATTGAAGATTAGCAAATGATTATATTTGATATTCAGGTAAATATTCAGCTGAATATGTAGGCTTAAATAAGGCTTTGCATTAATATTGCGGCTTTCGATATTCCAGCGCAGATCCCATTAGTGAGAAAACCACAGCTTACAGTCACCGTTAATGAAGGCCTTATGGCACTGGATGCCTCGTTGGTCATCACCGTAGCGCAGAACGCCATCATTTCGACGCGCCAGTCTGAAATCGAAAAGATTATGGTCAAAGAGTTTGGCGCCAAGGGCACGGTATTAACCGGTGCCAGTTCAAGAAACACCATGATCCAGCCACTGGAAGGCAGTGTAATAGACCTGTTTGTGCTGCTGCACCCCGAGCTGGGCCAGCACAATACCCCGGCTGGCCTGATGATCAAGGTGGTGGATGTGCTGCGGGCTCATTATCCTGATGCTGAAATCTCAGCAAAGACTCACTCAATTGTTGTTGCAATGCCTGAGTTTGTATTCCATGTTGTGCCCAGTTTTTTCAGGCAGGACAAGGGCTATATTGTGGCCGATGCTAATAACCAGTTATGGAAGAAAACCAACCCTGCAATCCACTATTATGCGCTGGATGAAGACAACCATAAACATAAAAGCCTGTTGCTGCCCGTTATAAGAATCATCAAATACTGGAACGAATGCAATGGTTCATTGTTCAACAACTATTATCTTGAATTACTGATTAGAGATATTTTAAGTGGGCAAAAATTTGAATCACTGGTTGAAGCGATAAAATATTTTTTCAAAGAAGCAGTGACGCTGGTGGTGTTTACCATTGACGACCCTTCCGATAACGGCAAGCAGATGGATGGTTTAAAAGACATAACCAAAATGATGGAAGCGATGCAGCAATTTATCGACTGCTACGGACACATTGTCGAAGCAAAACTGTATGAAAGTGAAGGCAACCTGATGCAGGCATATAAAGAATTCGGCAAAATTTTTGGTGGCTACTATCCCGGTTATGTCGATATGATGGCAAAGAAACTGGATGCCAATGGTATTACCGGCATCGAAGCATTGCAGATCTTGAGGGATGCGACCTAGGTTAATTCTGTTATCCCATAAAAATGGGAATCCATGTCTGTTTCGGGTTACCACGCTCCCATGTGGTAACCCGTACTTAGAAGATGTTAAGAGACGTTACTTGATAGCTTCACGGGCGTTTTCCATTTCACGCTGACAAACGGATTGATCGACCTTTTTAAAGGTTGCTCGCTGGCGCACGGCATTAATAAAGCCAATCTCCGCCTTGATGCAGGTTGTTTGATTTGCTTCTAATGTAAATAGATAAGGGGGCAGCTCCCAGTTGGCCGTGAACCGGTGCAGGCCTGGCGCAAACTGTTTCTTGATATAACTGTGGTTTTTTAGTATGCCAATTTGAGTGACCTGGTTTGTATCATCCGGGTCTGTAACGATGCCGTCGGCATGTATTTCCATGATGGTGATGTCTTTCCACGTCCAGCCAAAGGTGCTGTTATCAGGCCGGTAAAAATAAACTGTAGCTTGATGAACAGGTTGTGACTGCGCTTTGACTGAATCGGGTTTCTCCTCTTCGGCGGGTATAAAATCTGCCGAATCAGCTGATTCCCGGACAAATAAGCTGCAGCCTGTTAAAAGAAAAGCCAAACAGAGTGCGGTAACAGACCATTGCAGTAGTTTTCTGTCTTGCATATATAAAAGAGGTAACTGTAGCGAGTCTTAAATATAACATGCCAACAAAATCGTGATAACACCAGGATTATCTGGCTTTATCCCTGAGATGCGTACGGGGTGATGCATAATGAAAGAGCTAAACCCTTTTTTTCTTTGCGGGAATAGTCAAGTGGTGCGACAATGTGTCACTTTTAAATATCGATTTTCATAGCTATTATAATCAAACAACTTCACTTCTCCTTTAAGTGATCTTACCGTGGCGAATTATACTTCCTTTGTGAATATGGTTTTCCGCGGTTTTTTTTTGGTTGTTTGGAAATTGTGGGAGGGTGATGGTATCTACGGTGCCTGGTGTTTCAAATCAAGGAGTCTGCCACCTTGATTCTTGATTGAATAGTCATTCCTGATGATCAATTGAGTCTGACTCAAATATCCAACTTCTGGCATCATCAACGGTATTAAAAATCTCACATTCGAATAGTTTATCTCTCATTTCTTCTCGATAGCTGTTTGCCATAGTGATAAATGGCTCTTGAGTTACTGCCAGTGCTATTTTTATCTTGCCCGTTAAGTAAGATATTATTTCATCAGTATCGGCATAAACTTTGATGTGGGTAAATTGTATTGAATGTCCGGTCACACCTGTAAAATCATTTATTACATATTTTATTTTTAGAAACCTGTGGTTCCTGTGTAATTGGAAATTAGACTTTAATATTTCTTCCCCTGAAATTTTCCCTGTAAACTTTCTATATACACCTTCCGGCTCCCAATCGATTGTAAAAGGCATAGTATTTTCCAGATCGTTAATTACACAGACTTAATAGTATATAGTAGATTATTAGATTTTTTAAGTTGTGAATTAATATCTGGAAATATAAAAGTTACTGCTGAAAAAACCGGTGTCGGATTACAGTTGTTTCTTGTTGGCGAATACTGTGCTCTGACCGTAGTTTTCGTGTAATAAAGTATTGTGTGCCCAGAATTCACCTGATCAAGGAGTCTGACTCATTGATTTATTATTCATCAGTAATATGCTGTGCTTCTGTAATAATTAATTTGTATGAATGATAACCTTTGGGTTCAAATGCATTGCAGCTAGCGCTTTTGCATGACAGCTTAAAGTTTATTGTTTGATTCGGTTTAATAGTTTGCGACACATACTCCTCGCATTGTTCTATAAATTTACCCGATTTATCAAATAGCTCTGCTTTTAGTTGTATCATTTGCCATGAATATTCGCCATTGTTGTTAATTTCACCTAACAACGAAAACAACCCATTGTTTATATTTTCTGTTTTGACAATGGCTTGTAGTTTTGCTGTTTCATCATATTCACGATAAGGTGATTTATATTCTGGTATTTCATATTCTATTTCTGTTGCTTTTGTGTCTATAGCCGTTGTTGTTATATGAGAGATGGCATAACCACCTAGTAATCCAGCAGCGATAACAAATCCAACACCTAACAGGAAACCGCTAATTATTTTTGCGAAAAATTGTTTAATTAATTCCATGTTTTTCTCCTTGCGTAGACATAATGACTTTCCACTGTTAGCGCCGACCACCGTCCTAAGCGTGGATTAATCCGGAGCGTCAGAGCCATAATAATCAATGTTAATACCATACCATTAATAAGCAGGATCAGAGGTCGACATGAACAGAAACATACTCTTTATTGGACTGGATGTACATAAGGAAAGCATAGAAATTGCCATTACTGATGGTGCAAGCCAGGAAGTTCGGCGCTATGGCAGGATTGGCGGTATCCAGGATGCCATGCGGGAGAACACGGGGGTGCCTCAGGTCTTTCCATGCCACCCATAGGACACCAGAACAATACATTAATACTGAGGCCGGGCGGGTTTCGTTTCAGCGACTACTGGCGCACGGGCTTGTTACTGGCAGTCATCGTGGTTGCAGTCAGCGCGCCCATGCTTTTATGGGTGTGGTCGCTTTGAGAAGGTAGGTTCGATTGGTGTAACGTAATCGGACGAATGTTCTGAAAAGGGCTCTGAGCCCTTATGACCCGCACTTAAATACCTGTCCTGTTATTTATACCGCGGCGTGATCAGTGAAAAAAACATCATCGCTAATAATAATGGCAAAGTAACGTTTAAATACACT
>JAPHSZ010000103.1 GCA_026196545.1 Gammaproteobacteria bacterium | reverse complement strand
CCTTTCCACAGTTTGCGCCAGCCTGAGTCTTCCTTGCCCAGTGTGGTCAGTGCGCCCATATAAATGGCCGAGACGATGAACAGGCCTGCCCACAGGGTCATGGTTGTAGCAGCGGGGGCGACGCGTTCCAGCAGCCAGATGCCCAGTCCCAGCAGCATGACGCCAAACACCGCTTTGGTGGTTTCCATCCAGGCACCGGCTTTGGGCAACAATTTCCCAGCAGAAGCACCCAGTACCAGCAGTGGTGCACCCATGCCCATGCTTAGTGAGAACAGGGCCATGCCGCCCAAAATGGCATCACCGGTTTCAGCGATATAGATGAGAGCACCGACCAGTGGCGCCGTGACGCAGGGGCCAACGATTAGCGCTGAGAGAAAGCCCATGATGGCCGTGCCCAGCATTGTGCCACCCTGCTGGTTGTTACTGATTTGTACCAGACGATTTTGTATCGAAGCCGGCATCTGCAGTTCGTAGAAGCCGAACATGGAAAAGGCCAGGGCAACGAAGATGGCGGCAAAGCTGCCGATAATCCACGGGTTCTGGAACCAGGCCTGAATGTTCTCACCGGATAGCCCGACCAGAGTGCCAATGATGGTATAAGTCGAAGCCATCGCCAGCACGTATACCAGCGAAAGGCTGAAAGATTTTTTCACGCTCTGGGTTTCGCCCTGGCCGACAATAATGCCCATTAAAATCGGGATCATCGGGAACACGCAGGGAGTGAAGGCGAGCAACAGTCCGGCGGCAAAAAAGGCCAGCAGGGTTATCCAGGTGTTACCAGAACGCAGGGCATCGGACATTCTATCCTGTTCAGAAACTTCCTGGCTATCATTGGCGGGGCTGGCTGTTAATGGGGTTTCAGTAATCGATTCCGGCATCACCGCCGCAACGGCACCGGCGACCAGTCTGGTGGTGACCGTTTTAGTCTGTGGTGGATAGCAAATACCGGCAATTTCAGAACAGCCCTGGTACTCAATTTTGAAGACAACGTCTTTATCTGTATTGCCTGTGTAATGCAGGGGCAGGACAGCTTCGATGTCGTGGTGATAGACATAAAGCGTTTGCTCGAATACCTCATCATATTTGGATTCGCCTTCGGGCAATTGCAGTTCGCCGGCCTTTACATCAGGGTCATCAACCGAAATTTTGACTTTATCGCGATATAAATAATGGCCTTCGGTAATTTGTAAGGTTGCGATAAATGCATTGGCAGTGGTTTTGGTGCTGAGAATGAAGGCCTCATCGACATCGAGAATGTCGTCCTGATTATTCATGCCAAATGAATCGAACAGGCTGGAACCGCCTGAGGCGACAGCCGGGTGCTGGAACAGGCCGGTCGTCAGTATTAGAGCAAATAAATAGGCAAAATGTTTAAATGGTTTCATGTAAAACTCGAATACGGTCGGTTAATGATTCGAACAATCTGCTCATAGCATGGCAGTATGTCCATATTTAGTACAAAATAGCGCCGCCAGGTTCAATGTTCGTCCCTGATTAATTGAACCATGCAGGCGCGGTATTGATCTTAGCAAACAACTGCTTAAAAGAATCTTAAGTAGGCTATTTATTATTTAGAGACCCTATATGTATAGAAACTGGCCATTATTG
Organism: Gammaproteobacteria bacterium; assembly: GCA_026196545.1. Lineage (GTDB taxonomy): Bacteria > Pseudomonadota > Gammaproteobacteria > SZUA-229 > SZUA-229 > LH-M37. Next base: position 1,889 of record JAPHSZ010000103.1, on the reverse strand, counting down.
TTTGTCATCATACCGCTCGTTGAACTGTATCTCATTATTAAGGTGGGCGGCTATATCGGCGCTTTCTGGACGGTGATGATCGTCATTGGTACCGCCATCATCGGGGTAAATCTGCTGCGCATGCAGGGCTTCAACACCCTGAGGCGGGCGCAGCAGAACATGGAGCGGGGAGCGATGCCGGCGATGGAAATGATGGAGGGTATCGTGCTGGCTGTCGGTGGCGCACTATTGATCACACCCGGCTTTCTCACCGATACGCTGGGTTTTATCTGCCTGATCCCCTTCACCCGGCAGGCCCTGATCCGTGGCTTTATTAAACGCGGCAGCATGCAAATGCACAGTTTCCAGGGGCATGAGTTCCATCATCGTCAGTATCGTGATCACGACCAGTCCGGTGAAGGCCGTACCCTCGAAGGTGAGTTCCAGCGTAAGGACGATGAGTAGCCTGTTTTTGCTTTAAAGCCTTGTAATCCCCAAATCCATCCATATTAGTGGTTCCAGTGCAGAATTGAGCGTCAACGTGCTTGACTCTGATCGTTTCGTCATTATGATTAGCACTCACTGAGTTAGAGTGCTAATTTTACCTAGAGGATAAAGCAAGTGAAAAAATTGAAATTACGCCCATTACACGACCGCGTGGTTGTTAAACGTATGGAAAAAGAGACTACCAGCGCAGGTGGCATCGTGCTTCCTGATTCAGCAACCGAAGCACCACAGGGTGGCGAAGTGCTGGCTGTAGGTAACGGCAGAATCTCCGACAGTGGTGATATCCGTGCTCTGGATGTGAAAGTAGGCGACAAGGTTTACTTCAGTAACTACGCAGGCACCACCGTTAAAATCGACGGCGAAGAGCTGCTGATTATGAAAGAAGACGACATTCTGGCTGTGCTGGGTTAATCCTTCGGGGGTTAATTCACAGCTTCACTAATTTCAAAGATTTAAGAATTTTTAGAGGAAAAAAACATGTCAGCTAAAGACGTAAAATTTGGTGATGACGCACGCACCCTGATGGTGAACGGCGTTAACATCCTGGCCAACGCGGTCAAAGTTACACTGGGCCCTAAAGGCCGTAACGTAGTTCTGGAAAAATCATTCGGTGCACCTACCGTGACCAAAGACGGTGTTTCAGTGGCGAAAGAAATCACCCTGGAAGACAAGTTCGAAAACATGGGCGCGCAGATGGTGAAAGAAGTTTCATCACAGACCTCAGATGTTGCCGGTGACGGTACTACCACTGCAACCGTACTGGCGCAGGGTATTGTTCGTGAAGGCATGAAATCTGTTGCAGCCGGCATGAACCCAATGGACCTGAAACGTGGTATCGACAAAGCAGTTCACGCAGCCGTTGACTCACTGAAAAAAATGTCCAAGCCCTGTACCAGTAATGAAGCTATCGAACAGGTCGGCACGATCTCTGCAAACTCAGATAGCAGCGTTGGTTCAATCATTGCACAGGCCATGGCCAAAGTCGGTAACGAAGGTGTGATTACCGTTGAAGACGGTACTTCGCTGGAAGACGAACTCGACATCGTTGAAGGTATGCAGTTCGACCGTGGTTACCTGTCACCTTACTTTGTCAACAAACAGCAGAGCATGACTGCCGAACTGGAAGACCCATACGTTCTGTTGTTCGACAAGAAAATTTCAAACATCCGTGAACTGCTGCCAGTTCTGGAAGCTGTGGCAAAATCAAGCCGTCCGCTGCTGATCATCGCCGAAGACGTTGAAGGTGAAGCACTGGCAACGCTGGTTGTTAACAGCATGCGCGGTATCGTCAAAGTCTGTGCGGTTAAAGCACCTGGTTTCGGTGACCGTCGTAAAGCCATGCTGGAAGACATCGCTATCCTGACTGGTGGTACTGTAATCGCAGAAGAAGTTGGCCTGTCACT
>JAPHSZ010000114.1 GCA_026196545.1 Gammaproteobacteria bacterium | reverse complement strand
TATATGATGGAGGAAGAAACAGCACCCGGAGAATATCTGGTGGGTCACACCAGTGCTATTTTCCTGGTATCACCTGATACAAAACTGGTGGCTGCCTTTTCACAGCCCCATAACCCGGGAACAATTGTTTCTCTGTATAAAAAAGTCCGATCTTATTTATTGAAATAATATAATGATTCTGTGGTCATGACGTTATTCAGTAATGTGGTCAAACTTAATAATGTGCTCATTGATGATGCCGCTTTTTACGAGTTCAATATAGTTATCTTCATTATAGCGTCTGATAGCGCAGGGGTTTAGTGATCCGCACTGAAACTGAATCTGGCCTTCTACAATTTCATATTTCTCTACATGTGCAGTAGCTGCTTCATCCAGCAGGTCATATTTGCTTCTTGTGAATGAGCCAGTTTCTGATTCACGTTTAACTTTTGCAAAAACCTGATCGATAGTGTCTGGACTGACATTTTTGCCGTAAGGATAGGGCACGTATAGCAGGGCAATCCATTCATTGGGGTAAAATTTTATATAGATATTGTTGTTTGTTTTTTCAGCAGTGGGTCCGTTATTGGCCTCTCTGGAAAAATGACCAGAATATATATCCATGGTTTTTGTTTCCTGCTGAGAAAAGGCGTTTCCAGATAAAAGGGTAAATAGTGCAAATGTGCTTGCATATAAAAAATTGGGTAGAAGTTTTCTCATTGGATGTGTGTCTCTAGTTGTTTGTATTTAAAAAATTACCGGGTTGCGTGTCATGGCAACAGATACTATGTAGCCAAAACAGCATAATGCGCCAAGCCATGCCGTTGTTCTAATGATTTTTGTTTTCCCATAATTAAGCGCAATCATACCAAGTGCAATGTAAATGACCAGCGCAATCAGCTTTGCCGTCAGCCAGTTATGGGCAAAAGGGTACTGCTCTATTTTTATGGCCTGTAATATGGCGCTAACAAGCAATACGGTGTCAATGACGGGGGCTGATATCTTTACCCATTTTTGTTTAAGGATCTCCAGATCCATGATCATCCAGACACCACGTATGAAAAAAAATACCAGGGTGAGGATGACGCAGGATACATGGATGTATTTGAGCAGCATTGACTATATGACTCTTACGCAAAACAGCTAATGGCGGAGTTGGTGGCTGACAAACAATGAAGCCGTCAGAAGAATGACTGCACCTGCCTGATGTGCTGCGGCCAGTGAGACTGGAACGATCAGTAACAGGGTAGAGATGCCTAGCGTGATCTGTAGTATCAGGGCGGCAAGCAGCAGGTGGATGCCAATCTGGGCTGTTGGGTTCAGGTTAAATTTTCTTGTCTTTAACCAGAAGGCAGGAATAGCCAGAAACAGTACGGTGGCCAGTACACGGTGATCGAACTGTACGGTCATAATGTTTTCGAAAAAGTTATGCCAGACAGGCTGCATTTCAAACAGACCATCGGGTATTAGTTGTTCATTCATTAACGGGAATGTATTAAAAGCAAAGCCAGCTCTGGTTCCTGCAACAAAGCCACCAGACATGATGGTGATAAAAATGATGGTTGTAATGATCATGGCTAATTGTGAAAGCTTTGGGTTCATTACTGTGGCAATAGTGTTGTCTTTGGGAAACAATAAATCAAGCGCAACCCAGAACATATAGCCATAAATAATTATCGCCAGGCTTAAGTGCGCGGTAAGGCGATACTGGCTGACGTGTGGATCATCAATCAGGCCACTTTTTACCATGTACCACCCCATCAGGCCCTGAAGTCCGCCCAGTATGAACATGGTGATCAGTTTGGGTGTTAGTGTTTTGTTGACCTTTTTAGTGAAAAGGAAATACAGAAAGGGCAGGAAAAATATAATGCCAATAGCGCGTCCCAGTAGTCGATGGGCATATTCGAACCAGAATATGGATTTGAAGTCATCCAGCGACATATGGAAGTTTTTTAACTGGTATTCCGGAAACTGCTGATAAAGGCGAAATGTTTCTTCCCATGCCGCCTGATCGAGTGGTGGCAGTATGCCCATGATAGGTGCCCATTGCACCATAGAGAGGCCGGAGCCGGTTAGACGCGTTACGCCACCCAGTACCACCATGCCAAACACAGTTGCACAGCAAATAAGAAGCCAGATGGCGATAGGTTTTTGTGAATAAATAGATTCACTATCGTTATTTGTATGTTGCATTTTAGTTATTATTATTTGTTTTGTTCAGCCTGGTGCAGTCGTGAATCATGGGTTTTAAAATGGATTAGAAACCAGTCATTTAGTTTTGATCTTAGCTGTTCCGCATTGAGCCTGTCGGTAGCTTCGACTTCATCGGTGATTTCACCAATATCATCTAGCAGGGATTCATGGTCTTTCCTGTGTTCGGCGTACTCATCGTAATTATTTTGCTCCATCCATTTTTCTTCAAGTGCAAAGTGTGATGATATGCTGCCATAGATGTCACCAAGACAGCTGACAATTTTTGCTTTGTCTGCTGAATTATCGAGCATTTCATAAATAGAATTAATTAATGCAATGAGTTCTTCGTGTTCATGATCCACACCAGGAATACCAGTGGAATATTCTTCACGCCATTCAATTAGTGACATTTATGTCTCCTGCGTAGTAATTGGTTATTTTTTGTACAAATCTGTAAGTTCTCATTTATGACCATGATATAGCGGCTAAGGTTTCATATTCATAGATATAGAGGTGATTGTTATCCTGATTATAACGTTTTGCTGTTTGATTCAGGCGTGCCAGGCTATGCTATGTACCCGATATTGCTGAAATTTGAATTTTAGGCTTTAAATAACTCTTTGCGATTTTAGATTGTGTTTAAACTTAAGTTGTGTGACCGTTAAAATTGGGATAATTGTATCACAGGCTGATTTGATGCAGTGTCTTACTGATTGTGATTTGAATAAGGGGCTGTAATGCCTGTCTGTGGGGCTGTAATGCCTGTCTGTAGTGTGATATGGTTCCGCTTGAGTTTATGTAGATATGCTTGGCTAATAGTTAATTTGATATAGATCAAGTCCTGTATCTGTGGATTCTATATCCTCCTGTTCTATTGCGGAAGTGTTGCTATTACACTCTGTGGAGTTGCGTGTTTTTTCATGTTTGGTCATTACAAGTTGATCAGTAATGACCAGTTGCATATGAAGTACAAGGCTCAACTAACTAATAATTATAATTTAATGATCTTGAAGGAGATTCAGCATGTCAGAAGATACTAACTTGCCGAAACCAGAGCGGATTCCTTTTTTTCAGCGAATGCTGGATAACCCGTTCTTACTATTATTCATAGGTGTGGCAATGCCTACGGTTTTCTACACTCTTTGGGGTGTAATGGAAGTCGCAACTATACCTATAGCTAAGTAAGGAGAATCTCATGAGTTCATTTCAACCCCCTGCCGATCGGATTTGGTGGCAAGTCCCCGTAGGCAAACAAGAAATCATCTGGGCTGGTATTGCACTGGTCTGGTGTTTGATTATGTTTTTCATGATGCCTTACTGGCACGTTTATGGAAAACAGAACCTTTCCACTGAAGCATATCAAACCAATGCTGAAAAATACGGTGCTGCTGTAGAGGCGTTTGTTGAAGAATACCAAACTGGCGTTGATGAGCAGTCCGGTATGCCAATTGTGACACCACCTGCAGGCAGTGATATCTATATGCTGGGCAGGCTCTGGCAGTGGTATCCCATTCTTAATCTTGAGAAGGGTAAATCATATCGCTTGCATTTATCTTCATTGGACTGGCAGCATGGTTTTTCACTACAGCCAGTTAATATTAACTTACAAGTAGTTCCCGGTTATGAAATGGTCATTAATGTTGCTCCAGACCAGGCGGGTGAATTTACAGTTATTTGTAATGAGTTTTGCGGCATTGGTCACCACACCATGCTTGGCAAAATCCACGTGAAGGAGAATTAAAAATGGCTCAATTCAGAGTTTGTCCCGATTCAGGGTTCTATTTCGACAGAAGTGCTGAGAGCTTGATGAAAGTCAACGCTGTAGCAGGTGTTGTCTCGCTGCTTATCGCTGGTATTCTGGCGCTTGGCGTTATCTTAACGCGCTGGCAGGATGTTCATTTACTACCTGCTGACCTGTTCTATCAGGTATTGACTGCTCATGGCATTAACGCATTGATCTTCTGGGTTATCTTCTTTGAGATAGCTGTTCTTTATTTCGCTTCTTCGACATTATTACGAAGTAGGCTGGCCGCGCCTGGTTGGGCTTGGGCTGGCTTTGCGCTGATGGTTATTGGTGCCGTGATGAATAATGTTGCAGTAATGCAGGGTAATTCAAGCGTAATGATGACCTCGTATGTGCCTATGCAGGCAGCCCCTCATTTCTATCTGGGCCTGATCCTGTTTGCAGTAGGCGCCTTGATTGGATGCTTTGTCTTCCTGGGTACGCTGGTTCTTGCAAAAGATGATAAGACTTATGATGGATCGCTTCCACTGGTTGTTTTTGGTGCTTTGACAGCAACTATTATTGCTATCTTTACCATTGCTTCAGGTGCGATTATTCTTGTGCCTACATTCCTGTGGTCTGTAGGTTACATCAACCACATTGATGCCGAGATGTATCGCATTATCTGGTGGGCGTTAGGTCATTCATCACAGCAGATTAACGTTGCTGCTCATGTATCCATCTGGTACCTGATCACAGGTATTCTATTTGGTGCACGTCCAATGTCTGAGAAAGTGAGCCGTTTTGCATTCCTGCTCTACATCTTCTTCCTGCAACTGGCTAGTGCGCATCACATTCTGGTTGATCCGGGCGTGAGTTCAGAGTGGAAGATCTTTAACACCAGTTATGCGATGTATCTGGCTGTACTGGCTAGTATGATCCATGGTCTTACCGTTCCGGGTGCGATGGAAGTTGCTCAGCGCTCCAAGGGTTATACAAAAGGTTTGTTCGAATGGTTGCGTAAAGCACCATGGGGAAATCCTGTGTTCTCAGGCTTCTTCTTTGCCCTGGTAATCTTTGGCTTTATCGGTGGTATTACCGGTGTGGTCATGGGTACTGAGCAGATTAACCTGATCATTCATAACACCATTTATGTGCCTGCACATTTCCACGCAACAGTGGCGGTGGGTACAACGCTGACATTTATGGCATTGACTTACCTGCTGATCCCAGTGCTATTCAGACGTGCTCTGTTCATGCCCTGGATGGCCAAGTTGCAGCCTTATGTGTTCTCACTCGGCATGACCATCATGATCCTGTTCCTGTTAGGTGCGGGTACACTGGGTGTATCACGTCGTCACTGGGACATGGACTTCACAGGTGCCATGCTGAGCTTTGACTACCCAGGCACAGCCTACATGATGGTTGCTGTTGGTGGCATCGGTGGTGTACTCGGTGTTGTTGGTGGCGCTATGTTCCTGATTGTTACCGTCGGTTCATTGCTGTTTGGTAAGAAACTGGAGCCATCTGCTGGCCTGTTCCAGGGTTTCTGTGGCCTGCCGCTGGCAGATTCAGTCTACAATGTTGAGCAGCCACCACGTCTGGAGAGAGCAGAGCCTGTAGAGCATCATCACGATGGCTTTGAGGCACCGGGAACGTTTGTTCTTGCTCTCGCTCTACTGGTCTGTTTCGTTGTTTACTACGCGATTAACTGGGATTACTTATCTTCAGTTTGGCCGATTGGCTAGTAGTAACACTAAGTAGTGAAGAAAACGCGGGAAAGCCTCTGGCTAACCCGCGTTTTTTTTGTGATACTCTTCTGACTGTTTTCTCTTTAAGCAAAGGTAAGTATGAAGTTATTTACGGTGTTCAGCTTTATGCTGGTATTGCTGATTCCTCTGTCAGGTGTTTATGCAGGCGTGCAGCTAGAAACTGGTGGGTCTGCTGAAATAAAAAAGAGTGCAAAAGAGGGGTTTGATTACGATACGGCGCTTAAAATCAGCCAGGCGGCGATT
>JAPHSZ010000173.1 GCA_026196545.1 Gammaproteobacteria bacterium | reverse complement strand
TGTTTTGAACACATCCTTTTATCTGATACGTACCTTTATTTTTTCCCGTTCCATTCTTTAGCTCTGCAAGGAAAGATACTCCAGTTTCGTGAGTAACCGTATAAAAATCTTCTGCGTCATGAACTGCTGTGAATGTCCAATTTCCAGCTTCAAGTGCTAATTGAGATATAATTCCAATTTCACTTTTCTCATATCTGTAATATAACGGATTTGTAAATTGTAAAACTTCCTGATACGGAAGATTCAGGCTGTCTTGATGTGTAGTATTCAAATTCATGTCCCTATTAACTTTAACCTAAATCTATCATAGATTTACAGAAATAACCTGACTTAAGTATTATCCAGGAAATAATTCTTCAGCACTTATTTTGTGTCGATATCAGACACTACAAATCCACATTTCTTCATCAATTATTAGCAAGACACATTATCATTTACTTATATTGACAATGGTGAACATCTCTAATATCTGAGACATATAGTTTTGATTAATTCCCCTTAATTTGAAAGATAGCCCTTAACCTTAATTTCTTCAGCTTACCTCCTAATACGATCCATATTACTAAGATTGTTCCTGTTATATGCTTCTCATCTCTTTTTAATCATCCAGAAAATAATCTCATCACCTTCAATGGAATATCAAATACGGAACATTCAGACTCTTGCCTTATATAATCATTCATATCAAATGATTTTTGTATGACTGCTTTTTAAGTTAGTTAGCCCCTTCATTTTCACCACAACAGACTTAGCATAATTTGGCTGATTTTTATTCAATAGCTCCAACTCTTTTTTACACTGCTTTGTTAATGTTATTTTCATTATTTAATGATGTCAGCAAATAAAGCATCGGTTTCTTCTTCACTGACTAATCAACCTTTAAGTGACTGTTTGGCAATTTTTGCTAATTCATTATTTTCAAATGTTTCCAGTTCTTCCAATTCTTGATATCTTTTATAATCATCTGCTGGAATTACATAGGCTACTGTCTCACCATTATCTTTAATTGGTGTGGTTGTTATATTAGTCATAATTACACTGTTATGAATTAAATTATTTTTTCCGTACTCAGATTTGTTCTGGCTCGTTCAATATTGAAATTTCCAGAATCAGTTAAAATCCCGTTTGTGATCAACAGGTGTTTCATTTTCGTTTTATCTTCTGATTTTCAGAATGCTCCCAGGTGGCTTTCACTATTTATAGGCTCCTTTGGATTTCAGCTAATCATCAAGTTATAGAACTCAACAAGATTCTTCTTCCATTTTGATGATCACTTTTCAGCTTCCGATTCTCAAAATACCCCTATTTTTAAATCAAGCCTGGCTGGGTTAATACTCATTTGATTTATCATGATGAGTCATGATTTAACCTCAGAGATTAGTTGATCTGTGAATTCTTTAGGTATTAGGTCAAAACCAATACCTGATATAAATTGTAGGACTTCTCTGGTTTTTTCATCCTGCTCATATACTTCTTCTCTATGGAGATTTATAGCCTTTTCCATAGCCTGAACATATTCAGCCTCAACAGACTTTAATTCTTTCTCAACTTCTCTTTGTTTTCATTCCAGGATAGAAGGAGATGATAAGTCGCTAATCGAGTCAATAAATCCTGTATCAATCTTATACGCTAGCTTTAGTTGATGTTTGATTTCAGGCAAATTAAATCCATGACTGACTAAATCATCAATATGACCTTGTATTAAATCTGATTGCAATGCATTAAGCACTTTTAGCTCTGAATTCAGTTCATTTCTTCTTTTTGAAAACTCAGCTTCTGGCTTGTGTAATACGCCAATAGACGCATTGGCTTCTAGTGCATATTCTGAATCAACTAATGATAACTCCCTTAGAGGCGGTTCTATTGACGTATCAATTAAAATTTTATCACCGTGGTTATTTGTTGATTCTAAGATACTACCATTTAGCTTTGGATTGTCTCCAGAAAGTGAATACACATAAGCCTGAGGGAATGTAATCATTTTTTCCTCTCATGCACTCACACTGGCAAGCTCGTCCAGTATTCATTGAAATGCCGGATCGGCAGTTATTAGCGTATGCCTTAACGTTTCATAATGATTAGTGTCATTTACCCTATCTGATTCTTTCACAGTATCAATCAACTGCTTTAATTGATCTGGGTTTGATAGAAGAAGTTGTTTAAGCTCATTGTATGCCTGATTTTGTCACTCAGATAATTGTTTCAGCAAGACAAATACAGGAGATCAGTCTGAGCTGTCAGATATAGCATTGTAGATCTCTGTCAGCTTCTCTGTGTTGGCTTTATCCAGGTTGCTAAGAGTCGACTTTTCCTTTTCTTGTGCTGACATGAAAGTCACATCTATTCCGTATTGTTTTCAGAAGAGTTTTAGTCAAAGCTTTGATGTTGGAATTCAGTTTGGACTTATGTAATTTGATAGCTTGATAAGGCTTGCCTCTGAAAATATTTGTATTATTGATTGTTTTGATGATTCATTCAGACTAGCCAAAATGTCTCAAAATTGTTCCAATCATGCTCATCATGGAATCGTATTTTTTAAAGCACCAAGCTTATTGATTGCTCAGTTTATAGCAGATAACTCATTCTCGAATCCCAATGGTTCCACATGCACCCTTCTCTCAAGTTGAGATATCTTGACGTTAAAAAAGGTTGAAAGACTATCAGGCAACTCAGTTAACTGTATATTTGAGCGCATTTCATTGATTGAAAGCTGCTTCGCCTCTAACTGCTCATTTTTTGGTTGTGCTTCAGATCATGAAGGGTTTTCAGGATTCATTTGCTTGTGAATTATTGGATATCGTATTCATTATATGGATACACTAGAAATTGCAATTATTTTTCTACATAATCCTTTTCGTGTAATCCCCGATACAGCTTCAATGATGCTTCTTTTTCTTTTATCAATCGCTCAAGCTCGCCAAAATTCCAGAGATTAGGATACTTCTCTTTATCCATATTCAAGAAATTCAACGGCACTTCTGGTGCAACTTCCTTTATTACTTCGTAGGTATCTACACTCACATGATCCTGACTCAGGACAATCGCCATGCCTCTTAAGGCATATACCCGATCCCCTTCTGTAGTCTCAGCCCATTCGCCTTTTGAGTAGTATTCAAGCAGTGCCGGTTCCATTTCCAGCATAGCCTCTGTCAAAATCTTGCTTTTGGTGATTTGGAGGTAATCAAGACCCAGGGCAGATTTGCCATCGGCAAAGCAAGTTGTGGAGATGGATAGAGCAAAAACCCATATCAATAGTCTGGTCATAGGGATTTCCTTGAAGTGAACATTCGGCTTTAGAACGAAATATTGGTATTCAAGCCAATATCTATGGGTTCTGACTGAATGCGGGGTATACTCCGCATGAATGACGAGTATACCCCGTGGTTGTATACTCGACAATACATGATTCTGCTACTTTCAATAGCATGAAGTCATGACGTGGATATAAAAATCGTTTTTGGAAAGGTTCTGAAAGAGCTTCGAGCTGAGAAAGGTGTGTCTCAGGAGAGACTTGCCTTGGAAGCAGAACTTGATAGATCCTATGTATCAGCTCTCGAAAGAGGCATCTATCAGCCGAGTATCACGAAGCTATTTGATATAGCACGGGTGCTGGGTGTTCGACCTGGCGAGATAATTGATCGGGTTGAACATGAAATGAAAGAATCATAAAGATTACTAACACTCAACAAAAAAAGGGCTATTCAGCCCTAATTTCTAACTCAGTAAATAAGTAGCGACACCACTTATCTTTTACTAGTTGCTCAAAATATGGCTCTATCGTTTCCTTTAGCTCACTTAATGCTTCTTCTGAATAGTCGTAACTACTACACATGAAGTTTCAGTAGGTGTAGATCTCACTACCAGCACCTGAATAGTCGTTGAGAAAGTCGTATCCAGCAACATCTACAATCTCGTTTCTAGCCATTTGAAGAATATGCTCTAGAACGCAGTACACCGGATCTATATGTTCATAATTACTGTATCCACAATTATCTTTATAGTCATCGATAATCTCGAATAACTCTCATTCATACAGTCACACTTCATTTCAAACATTACAAGCCGCCTGCATATCAAGAAACCCAAAAGGACAAAAATACATTTGTAACTCTCTTACTTCATTTTCCATAACCAAATAATTAAAACATAAAATAGTAGGACAATTAATCCCACGATTTATCTACAATGCGGGTGATGACGGTCAAACGTCGTGTTTTGCCACCTTTAAGAGATCTAAAGCAAAATATATTTTTTGACAAAATTGGATATATTGTGTTTATGATTATCAGTGCTACTGATGATTATATGGAGGAAATAT
>JAPHSZ010000196.1 GCA_026196545.1 Gammaproteobacteria bacterium | reverse complement strand
TGCTTCTCGTACCGTGCCTTTTGTGTCCAAGGCAACCGGTGTGCCACTGGCCAAGATTGCTGCGCGCTGCATGGCGGGCCGTTCACTGGCCGACCAGGGTGTCACAGAAGAGGTGGTGCCCGATAGCTACGCAGTGAAAGAATCGGTGTTTCCGTTCGTTAAATTTCCCGGCGTCGATCCGCTGTTGGGCCCGGAGATGAAATCAACCGGTGAAGTCATGGGTGTCGGTGATACCTTCGGCATGGCCTTCGCCAAGGCGCAACTGGGTGCCGGGGTAAATCTGCCCACCGGCGGTAATGTCTTTATCAGTGTGCGCGATCGTGATCGCGTGGCCGCAGTTGAGCTGGGGCGTGAACTGGTCGAGAAGGGTTTTGAGCTGGTGGCTACCCAGGGTACCGGGCGTGCATTGCAAGAAGCCGGAATTGAGTGCAAACTGGTCAACAAGGTTTATGAAGGTCGTCCGCATATTGTCGACATGATCAAGAATGAGGAGATCAGTCTGATCATCAATACTACCGAAGGCAAGAAGGCGATTGCGGATTCCTATACTATACGAGCTTCAGCGCTTCAGGCCAAGGTGAGTTATACCACTACTATTGCTGGTGCGCAGGCAACCTGTCGTGCTCTGAGTTATCTTGAACAAAATGCGGTAACGCGTTTGCAGGATATGCACGCTGACATACTGACCAGAAATTAAAAAAGGGGTAAGGGCATGAATAAAGTGCCAATCACCGTTCGCGGTGCAGAAAAATTGCAGGAAGAATTAACGCAGCTGAAATCAGTAGAGCGTCCCAAAGTGATTGAGGCGATTGCTGAAGCGCGTGCCCACGGCGATTTGAAAGAAAATGCCGAGTACCATGCTGCCCGTGAGCAACAGGGTTTTATCGAAGGTCGCATCAAGGATATCGAAGCCACACTGAGCAACGCCACGATTATCGACGTCACCACGATTGATGCTAATGGCAAGGTGGTTTTTGGCTCAACGGTGATTGTCGCTGATGAAGAAACCGGTGAGGAAGTTACCTATCAGATCGTCGGTGATGATGAAGCTGATATTAAGAACAATAAAATTTCAATCAGTTCGCCGATTGCGCGGGCACTAATTGGTAAAGAGCAGGATGACCTGGTAGAAATACAGACGCCGGGTGGCCTAAGGAGCCTTGAAATCGTTGAGATAAAATATATATAGTTTTTTTCGTATTTTATTTCGGTAAATCGATAACCGGTTTTTTCTTATTTTGACGATATACAGACACGGTTTTGCCGATAACCTGTACACTCTCCGACTGGCTTTGCTCACAAATACTTTTTATCAGTTCCTTTCTGGCTTCTCTGTCATCAATGGCAATTTTGATTTTGACCAGTTCATGATGATCCAGGGCAATTTCGAGCTCAGCGAGCACTTTCTCAGTCAGCCCCTTTTGGCCTATCATGATAATTGGGTTGAGTGAGTGGCAGAGGCCGCGCAGGAATTTAATCTGGTTTTTTGTTAAAGACATAAACGTAAACGCCGAGAGCTCTTAATGGGTGGCGAACTATAACATGAGTCACAGGCGATGGGTCGCAGTAAAAGCAGTAAAAAATGGCTGAAGGAGCATTTTGAGGACGAGTTTGTTCAGCGTTCGCAGAAGGATGGTTATCGCTCGCGCGCTATTTATAAGCTGATCGAGATCCAGGAAAAAGACCACCTGTTGAAGCCCGGTATGACCGTGATTGACCTCGGTGCAGCGCCCGGTGGCTGGTCTGAATACGCGGTGAAACTGCTGGGCAAAAAGGGTCGGATGATCGCGCTCGATATTCTGCCGATGGAACCTATCCCCAATGTGAAAATCATACAGGGTGATTTCAGGGAAGATGAAGTGCTGGATGAACTGATGGCGGTTATAGGCGAAGACAGGGCAGACCTTGTTTTTTCCGATATGGCCCCCAATATTAGTGGCATGGAGGTGGTGGATATTCCGAGAGCGTATTATCTGGCTGAATTGACGCTGGATCTGGCGCAACGGGTGCTTAAGCCTGGTGGTGGGGTGCTGGTTAAACTTTTCCAGGGTGAAGGTTTTGATGAGTACCACAAAGCACTGAAACAGAATTTTATGCGGGTAGTTATCCGTAAACCGAGGGCTTCACGCGCTAGAAGTAAGGAAATTTATGCGCTGGCAACCGGTTATAAACTATAGTAATGTTAACAGAGGCTAATATAGCCAATTAATTTTTTCGGAGTCTTAGTTTGAACGATCTTGCCAAAAATCTGGTTTTGTGGGCTGTTATTGCAGTAGTGCTTTTATCTGTATTCAGCAATTTCAGCAAGCCAACAAGTCCGCCGCAGGTGATTGCGTATTCAACTTTCATTGACATGGTGAAGACTGGTCAGGTCAGCCAGGCCACGATCAATGGTCGTGATATTAAAGGCAAACTGGGCAGTGGTGCTACCTTTAGTACCTACAGTCCTGAGACCAACAATACCGCGATGGTCGGTGATTTGCTTGAACATAATGTCGAAATACTGGCGACTCCACCAGAGGGCCAGTCCATCTGGGTGCAGATTCTTATTTCGTGGTTCCCGTTCCTGCTGTTGATTGGTGTCTGGGTGTTCTTTATGCGCCAGATGCAGGGTGGCGGTGGTGGCCGTGGTGCCATGTCGTTTGGCAAGAGCAAGGCGCGCATGCTGGGCGAAGACCAGATTTCAGTGACCTTTGATGACGTTGCTGGTGCTGAAGAAGCCAAAGAAGAAGTGGCCGAGCTGGTCGAATTCCTGAAAGACCCGGGCAAATTCCAGAAGCTGGGCGGTATACTGGGTATTAGGACTTATTAGTATGGCTATGGTCGTTTTAATTTTGTTTACCCGTTTCCCAAAGGTTGAATTGAAGGAAGATGAAAAGGTAGGTACTAAAGAAAATTATCTTGATCTTTTTAAAAACAGATATGTCATTTTGTTTTTCCTGGGAATCTTTGCCACGAGGGTCGGCGAACGGGCGGCCCTTGCCGGCCTCGTGGTCGGCCT
>JAPHSZ010000078.1 GCA_026196545.1 Gammaproteobacteria bacterium | reverse complement strand
CACCTTTGCGGCCCTCGCATCCACCGGTCGCGATGTACGTTTTGACCTGCAACGCTTCGAAGGCTACCGCAACTTCTGCAACAAAATCTGGAATGCAACCCGTTACGTGTTGATGCAGACCGAAGACAAAGATACCGGCATCGACAACGATGAAGTGGAACTGTCACTGGCCGACCGCTGGATCATTTCACGCCTGCAACACGTTGAAGAAAGCGTCAGCACACACATCGAAAAATACCGTTTTGACCTGGCCGCAAGCGACCTGTATTCGTTTGTCTGGGAAGATTACTGTGACTGGTACCTTGAACTGTCAAAACCGGTTCTGTTCAGTGACCAGACTTCAGAGGCCGCGCAGCGTGGCACACGTCGGACACTGGTGCGCGTTCTGGAAACTATTTTGCGCCTGAACCACCCGATCATGCCATTCATTACCGAAGAACTCTGGCAAATGGTGGCACCACTGGCAGGCAAGTCAGGCAATACCATCATGACCCAGCCTTACCCGGTTGCCGATCAAAGCAAGATTGATGAGACTGCTGAAACGGAACTGGAATGGGTAAAAGATTTCATTACCGGCGTGCGCAAGATTCGTTCCGAGATGGACATTCCACCGGGCAAACCTTTGCCAGTTTTATTGCAGAATGCCAGCGATGCAGACAAAACCTGTTTCAACAGCAACCAGAATTTCATCGAAACCCTGGCCAAACTGGAATCGGTAAAATGGTTGAGTGCAGATGATGTAGCACCTGAATCGGCAATGGCATTAGTTGGTGAAATGCAGATCCTGATCCCGCTCGCCGGACTGATCGACAAGGAAGCTGAACTGGCACGTCTGGAAAAAGAAATCGGCAAACTCGCAGACAATATCGGTAAAGGCGAAGCTAAATTACAGAACCCCGGTTTTGTCGACAAGGCCCCTGAAGCGGTGGTCGAAAAAGAACGCCAGCGTGTTGCTGAGCTGTCTAAATCCTTGCAACAGTTGCAGGAGCAGGCCGAGAAAATTCGTTCGCTGTAATTCAGCATCACCCAGCCAAAAAAAGCCGCAGTATCAATCTGCGGCTTTTTTATTTTAGGCTTTTCAGTTGCAGTAACTAGAAGTCCTGCCAGTCACTGTCTTCACTATGTGCTAGAGCCGGTGCAGCGCTTCTTGGCATGGCTTTTTTCGGCAGCTCTTTTTTCTGCCCAACCTGCCCAGGCACAGCCTCCCTGTTCATTAACTGCGATCTTGATCTGGTAACAATCTGCTGCTGACGTTCACCAAGATCAAAGAATTTCACCCGATTGCTCAGCTGACTGGCCTGGTCTTCCATCGATTTACTGGCAGAAGCCGCCTCTTCTACCAGTGAGGCATTCATCTGCGTCATCTCATCCATTTGCATCACGGCCTTATTGACCTGATCAATACCGCTGGATTGCTCATTACTGGCGGCGGCAATTTCAAACACAATATCCGAAACTTTCTTCACACCAGTGAGAATTTCTGTCAGGGTTTCACCCGATTTATCGACCAGCTCGGTACCAGCCTTGACTTTACCCAGGCTATCTTCGATCAGCGCCTTAATTTCCTTGGCAGCATCAGCACTGCGCCCTGCCAGCACTCGAACCTCGGTGGCGACCACAGCAAAACCACGACCACTTTCACCGGCACGTGCTGCTTCCACGGCCGCATTCAGCGCCAGTAGGTTGGTCTGGAAAGCGATTTCTTCAACCACGCTAATGATGTCAGCGATCTTGTTACTGGACTCGTTGATTTCACTCATCGCCCGAACCGCATCACTAACTACACGACCCCCGGATTCAGCCTGATCCCTGGCACCCTGCGCCAGCTGGTTCGCCTGATTGGCATTGTCGGCATTCTGCTTCACTGTGGAAGTCATTTCCTCCATACTCGAAGCCGTCTCTTCCAGGCTCGAAGCCTGTTCCTCGGTACGCTGGCTCAGATCCATGGTACCGGTGGAAACCTGCTTGGCCGCCACATCAATTGTCATTGTTCCATTCATCACGTCAGCAATCACCTCGGTGAGGTTATCAGACATCCGGTTCAGGTCATCCAGCATGCGACCCAGCTCATCTTTACTGGTGACATCCCAACGTTTACCCAGCTTGCCTTCAGCGATCAACCGGAGGCCATTTGCTGCTTTGGCTACCGGTATAACTATCATACGTGTTACAAATATCGCGACGATGATAGCGAGCATGACTGAGATAACCCCTATAACTACAATCTCTATATCAAGCATTTCAGCCGTCGATTTAGCCAACGCAATATCGTCCGCCTCCAGCTTTTCCTGGTTAGCTGCCATTGCCGTCATAATTTCCAGTAATTTTGCCGCACGTGGTGCCGCCTTGGTACCCAACCAGTAGTTGGCCATATTCCATTCATTGCTGGCACGTATTTCAAACATCTTCGCTGGTAACACCTTGAATTCTTCGCGAGCCTCGTGCAGACGATCAAAAGCGGCTCTTTGCTGCCCGGTCATTAAAGAACGGTTGCGTCTAAGATCTGTATAACGTTTTTCGTTGGTATCCCAGAAACGCTGGAACTCCTTGTTGAATACCTCTTCACCTGTTAACAGAAAGGCACGGATGTTTGCCAGCGACATACCCATAGAACCACGGACATCGGCCATCATACCCAGCAGCGCCTTGCGCTCTTTAGTGGCAGGCTGGTCGGCTTCAATATTAATCATAGTGGTAATTTCTTTTATGATGATCGAAGCTCTTGGTGCTGCCTGCTCAAGCAAAATTTTATTTGCCGGGGTATCGTCAACCGTACCACTGATATCTTCGATTTCCTGTTGCGCCTGCCTGAACTCTTCCAGAAGACCACTAACCTGCTGCAGGCGTTTCACGTTTTCCGGATTGGTCCAGTTTTTAGAATACTGCTGTAATTTTGCATAGGCATCATCCAGTTCGTCCCATGCCCTGGCACGGTCTTCCTTGAACTGGTCCTTATGCAGAAGCATCCAGCCGCGCAGGCCGGCCAGTGAGTGATTGACACCATTGACCATATTGGTCGAGGCCATCACCGTGGGCACGCGTAACTCAAACACCCGGGTATTGATTTCATCGAGATTTTTAACGCCATCTAATACGAGCAGGACGGATATCACCATCAGCAGCGCCATAGCGATAAAGCCACTGGCAATTTTTTTGCTAATACTTAAATTATTGAACCAGTTCATCTGAGACTCCTTTTACTAAAACCATTAATATTTTTGAACACGGGAAATAAGCGATCAAGGCAACAGGCCAGATCGGTTAATTTAGTGTGATAATTGATTTTTTTTACAATTGGTACTTATTTGCGCAGCTGAGGCGTCGAACATAAACGCTGCGAACAGAGTTTAATATAGATATTATTTTCTGCTAATGCAAGTCATTCGCAAATAAAGATAGCTTTTTCAGACCTTCTATAAACACCAAAACTTGCCCGAATTATCAGACAGCGTTAACCTCCATTGCTAAAGCAAACTATAGAGAACACCATGCAGACACCCGACAAGCAGGAACAGATTCTTCAAACCCACGCCGGCCTCATTCTTGCTGTGGTGCAGACCCTGCACAGCCCCGAGCTAAAACCACAGCTGGAACTGGTACTGAAACAGTCGGAAGAAAATGGCTGGCTTGGGCTGGTGGCCGCGATTAGAAAAATTCTGGCTGGCAACCGTGAAAACAGTCTGTTGAACGGGCTCGATGAAGAAGATCAGGTCATCATTGATGCCATCCTGAAAGGCATACAGGACCCGAGCACCCTGCCCAAACCCGAACAACAGCCCGATGCCACCACCGCCGCACCGATGCTGGCGCAATTGATTCACGATGCCGGCCGCGGTGACCACGATGCCGTCATCATGCTCGGTGGTATGGCTGAGCAGATGTCCAATGCCGGCGGCGACCTGGCCAACCTCAGTGCCCTGATCAAGACCATGGTTGATGGCGAACGCAGCGTCGATAAGCTCTGCACCCGTATGGGGCCACAGGGTGAATCGCTAATTACCGCGATTATTACCGAACTCAGTAAACTGGATATCCACTAGGCGGACTGCAAAACTTTCACACCTAGTGTTCACCTTTGGTGCGCAATAAACCTGCTAGGCGGTTGCCCTGTTTCTGTGGACCACCCTGCGGAAACAGCTGATGAAGGTAATGATTGCTACCCCTGTCCTCATCCCACTGCTTGCGAAAGTGTTTGATCATGTCACGCACACTGGCCTGTCGGCCATTGATCTCATACCAGTGACGTTGAAAACGTATGACTTCCCAATGCTCGGTGTTCAATTGCAGGCCTTCACTCGCGGCCTGCTGGCGTACGAATTCTTCGCTCCAGTCTGATGGATCAACCAGATAGCCTTCACTATCAGTAATGACCTCACGGCCATTGACCATGATGCAACGCGTACTCATGTTGGGATAGGCATTGCTACCAGAAGTCTGGTCTGCAACAGCACCTTCAGAGCTATGACCGGTTTCAGTCAGGCTCCACAGGTTAATCTCTATCCTGCCGTCCAGACGCCCCTGATAATGCTCTATACCAGACACCAGGATCTTGCCACTACTTGCCGGAATATCGAAACAGACATTGCCCACGCGATCAGTCGGCACAGGACCAATATGACTACCATCCTCATCCAGCACCAGCTCAACGGGTGTACGCTTTAAAGGCTGGTGAGTAAACTTCATTACCACATTCACACATACCATATTGACTCATCCCCTACTGCAACTTGATTTGACTGATACACTCCCGGTTAAGGTTTAGATGCATTCAACTGCTCACTCAGCCTGTTCTCCCTGGCCAGGCGGAAAATATCCACCAGGTCCTGGCTTGTAATATCGAGAGTGCTGTCCATCACCCGAAGGGCAATTTCCAGATCCTCCTCATCCAGGTTGTCCTCAGCCTCAACAGGGCTCTGCACCGCACTGGTATGAGGCACAGCCAGCGCCGCCGGGTAACGTCGCCAGTGAAATACATAGTTAAAGGCTGTGGCAATCAATACTATAGTGACTGCATTCAGCAACACCGGGGTCAGCACATATTGATAACCCAGCGCCTGTATACCTGTACCGCCAATGACCGCAGTCAGGGCCGTGGCGCCACCCGGCGGGTGAATGCAGCGCAAATAATGCATGCAGCCTATTGCGGCTGCGACAGCCACGGCAGCCGCCAACTCGGGTACTGGAATCCAGCGCGCGCAGCTAACACCAATAATGGCCGACACGAAATGTCCGGCGATGACGGCCCAGGGCTGTGCTAAAGCCCCATGCGGAACGGCAAACACCAGTACCGCTGTTGCCCCCATGGATGCCACCACCCAGGCTGCCTGCTCAGCGCCAAGGAACTGTTGACTGATTAAGGTAATGCCAAGAATGCCAAACAGGCCGCCGAAAGCAGAAACCCACTTCTCCAGATGCCCCGTTGCGTTGGTCTCAAGTCCAATAATATGCTTTATATTCATACTCGTGTTGTTCAGTGATTCGATGATGAGAGTATATAAGCCTTGTTTGATATAAGACAAACGGATTATATTGGACATTAGTATCGAAATAGTCGATATTAAAGCAATGGACATGAATCAGGTACGCACTTTTCTGGCGGTTGCAGCCAATGGTAGTTTTCTGGAGGCAGCCACACGCCTGCACGTCACCCAGTCCACGGTCAGCAGCCGTATCCAGTCATTGGAGGCCTTTCTGGGTGTTAGCCTGTTTGTTCGCAACCGTTCAGGTGCGACTCTGACCCCTGCTGGCCGACGCTTTATCCACCATGCCAAGGCCTTTATCCTTACACTGGAACAGGCAAAACACGATGTTGGCCTGCCCAGCCGTTTTCGCGCCAGCATTACCATCGGGGCTCGCATCGCCTTATGGGAAGTCTTTCTGCCACGCTGGGTTGGTGAAATGCGCCGTAGCTCACCCGATATCTCCATTCGCAGTGAAATTGGCTTTGAAGAAGACCTGATGCGCCGAGTTACCGAAGGCACTATGGATGTCGCGCTAATGTACACACCACAGCATAATCCGGGTGTGCATGTACAACATTTATTTGACGAGACCCTGGTCCTGCTCACCACCGACCCGAGCAAATCCTGGCCCAATGAAGACTACATTTACGTCGACTGGGGCCCGGCTTTTTATGCCCAGCATAGTAGCCATTACCCCAACCTGGAGCGACCGGCGCAGGTGGTAAACATAGGCTGGCTGGGTGTGCAGATTATCATCAGCAACGGCGGCTCCTGCTTTGTACCCGTCAGGATGGCAGAACCGCTGATCGAGGCCGGGCAACTATTTCATATGCCCAACAGTCCGCAGTTTAAACTGCCAACCTACATGGTGTATTCACACAGCAGCGATTCCATCGTGCTCGAACAGGTACTCGGCAGCCTGCGTGAGCATGCAGCCGATGAACAGAAAAAGGTACTCAGCACCGGTATATTACTCTGATGCATACGATTAACGCATGCCGGGTTGTTATGACCAGAGAATGACTATGCTTTATACCAAATAAAAAAACACTCAATTGTGTGCAATACTATAACCAACATGACTTAACCACTAGGAGAGTCTGTTGATACGCGTATTCAACTTACTAGAATACATACTAAATTTATCGGTTATAAATGTGAGGCTACGATGGAAAACATTATGGAATGGGATGATTCGCTCAATACAGGAATCACCGCCATTGATGCACAACATAAACAAATTTTAGATTTTATTAATAAACTTCACATCGCCGCCATAAAGGGTGATAGAGATATTGTTGCAAATGTTCTCACAGACCTGATCAACTACACCATTTCACACTTTGACTTTGAAGAAAAGCTGCAACAAAAACATGGTTATCCCTTAGCTAGCGCGCACAAAAAAGTGCATGATAATTTTGTTGCGCACGTTACAAAATACAAGGAAAGGCACGATAATGGTGAAGACATTGCTCAATCACTTTCTGGCGAACTGGTAACCTGGTTGTGTAACCATATAAAAAATGAAGATCGAGACTATGTACCCTATTGCAACAAACCAGCGGGAAAGGGAGTGCTCAGCAGCGTGCTGGAAAAATCCTGATTGTTAGCATCAGGAGATTACTAATATTTTCCTGAAACCTTTGCACCTATTGGCAGAAGCACCAGAGCCACAAGCACGCCAAGGAAATAATCCGGATCAATGCCCCAACCTGCTATCATCTCTTCGGGTACATTCGCTGCCAGCGCACAGAACACCACCAGAACAATCAGGAAAAGCCGCTTATGCCTTAACAGCCCCGTTAATACCACCGCAATCAGCACAGCAATCAGGATATCCGCATCAAAACCCATACGCGTTATCATGCCGTGAGGCAGGTTGATCGCAATGGTCAAAAACAAAATAATGAAAACCAGCAAGCTCTTCATTTAGCCACTCCTTTGTTTAATGGCAATAAAAGGCATCTCCACTAGCCTCCTTCTTTCAAAGGAGTGCATCTAGCATAGGCTAATAAATCAATAAATCTACTTTAGTGGCCTTAAAGTTTACGTTGTCGAAGGCCCTGGGCCGTTGGCGGATAAAGGTATTAAGATGTCGATTATTTCAGAAGCCTATACTCATGATGATAACGATGAACATGAAGAAAGAGAAGAAAAGAATTCTGGGAAGAGGTTCACGAGTTTTTTACTAACTTTACTTTTACAAAAAAATAATCAGCTATAAATCCCATGCTCACGCGTAGATAAAAACTTAACCTCCGGCCACTTCTCCATGGTCATATCCAGATTAACCCTGGACGATGCGATATAGGCCAGATCGCCGGCATGATCTAATGCCAGGTTCGTGCTGTGTCGATTTTTAAATTTATCCAGCTCCTTCTCATCATCACACTCAACCCAGCGGGCGGTGGTGACGTTCACATTCTCAAAACTGCAATCAACATTGTACTCATCTTTCAGACGATGCTTGACCACTTCAAACTGCAGCACGCCAACCGCGCCGAGAATCAGGTCATTATTATTCAGCGGACGATACAACTGTGTTGCACCCTCTTCACATAGCTGAATCAGGCCTTTCTGCAGGGCTTTCATTTTCAGTGGGTCACGCAGCTGTGCACGGCGGAACAGTTCCGGTGCGAAGTTGGGAATGCCGGTGAAGGCCAGATCTTCGCCCTGGGTGAAGGTATCACCGATACGCATGGTGCCATGGTTATGCAGGCCGATGATGTCACCGGTGAAGGCTTCTTCAACTGCTTCACGATCAGAAGCCATAAAAGTTACCGCATCATTCAGCTTGATGTCTTTGCCAATACGTACGTGTTTTACCTTCATGCCTTTGCTGTAGGTACCGGAGCAGATGCGGACAAAGGCGATGCGGTCACGATGGCCGGGATCCATGTTTGCCTGAATCTTGAAGACAAAACCGGTGAATTTTTCCTCTTCGGGTTTAACTTCACGACTCTGGGTCATGCGTGACTTCGGCGCCGGCGCGTATTCGTCAAGCGCGTCGAGCAGTTCCTTGACACCAAAGTTGTTGATACCGGAACCGAAGAACACCGGTGTCATTTCCCCGCGTTTATAGGCCTCAAGATCAAACTCGTGGCTGGCACCGCGTACCAGTTCGATTTCATCACGCAGGTCCTGGGCAACACTACCAAGCACCTCATCCAGTTCCGGGTTGTCCAGGCCTTCGATGACATCACCCTGCTGAATCTTGCCGCCGTGGGTGGCGCTGTAAAAATGTACCCTGTTTTCGATCAGGTTGAATACACCCTTGAACTGCTTGCCCATGCCAATCGGCCAGGTGATCGGCGCGCACTGGATCTTGAGGATGTCTTCGATCTCATCGAGGATATCGATCGGGTCACGCGCCTCACGATCCATTTTATTGATGAAGGTAATGATCGGCGTAGTGCGCAGACGGCAGACTTCCATCAGTTTAATGGTGCGATCCTCGACACCTTTCGCGGCGTCGATCACCATCAGCGCCGAATCGACTGCGGTCAGCGTGCGATAGGTGTCTTCCGAGAAGTCAGCGTGGCCCGGCGTATCCAGCAGGTTGATAATGCAGTCTTTATACGGGAACTGCATCACCGATGAGGTCACCGAGATGCCGCGCTGTTTTTCCAGCTCCATCCAGTCTGAGGTGGCATGGCGCGCTGCCTTGCGGCCCTTGACCGTGCCCGCCATC
Source organism: Gammaproteobacteria bacterium (assembly GCA_026196545.1). GTDB lineage: Bacteria > Pseudomonadota > Gammaproteobacteria > SZUA-229 > SZUA-229 > LH-M37. The sequence continues at coordinate 16,724 of JAPHSZ010000078.1, read as the reverse complement.
TGGATCGCACCGCCGAACAGCAACAGCTTTTCGGTAAGCGTGGTTTTACCGGCATCGGGATGCGAGATGATGGCGAACGTGCGCCTGCGTTTGACTTCTTCGTGGTAACTCATGGGCGCGGTATTATACAGCAACTAACTGGCTTTGAATCGATACTACCAGTCTGCCCGATAATCAATACTGACAAAGCCGGGGGTCATTGCAGGCTCACTATTGAGCGGGCACTCACCGGCATCCAGCCCCTCCAGCCATTCCCGGTATTTGAGCAAAGGCGTGGGCGACATGATGCATTTGGAATTGCCAAATGGGTGCCCCAGATGCAGTAGCTGATGGCCTATTTCATGGGTAAGCAGGGCCGCTGCGTAGCTTGTCACCTGCTCACTGGTATAGGACTCATCCTCTCGCAGCTCGACCAGCATTTTGGAATCATTCAGCATCGGGTATACCATGATATAAACATAGCTTCCGTAGCGCGCCTGCTTGCTGAATGTGGTTGTACCTGCGGTGATACCGCCGCGTATCGAAGAGTGCACACTCATGTCGTAGATTTCAGCGCTCGCCACCAGTTGATTGGTGATAACAATATCGTAGGACATATCACCGTAACCAAGACTGTCCCACCACACCCATTCGTTATAGGGCATGTCATCAATAATCGGCCGGCCATCTTCCGCCTTTTGCGAATGCCAGTATTCCAGCCTTTTTAACAGAGTATCAACCAGTGCCACCGACAGCTGCTTAAAATCATCACCTTCAACCGGGCTGAGCAAATAGGGCCTGGCGTAATCCATGACCGCCTGTTTATCATCACGATACCCACCCAACTGATCATAAATTCCCGCCTGCATGCTGATGATATCCGCCTCACTGACCTCTTTGATTTTTACAATTTTGTCCTGCTGCTGTTGAATTACCTTTTCAGGCAGGGTCTCAAACAGTTTTTGAATCGACACCGCTTTCGGTTTTTCAAAAACAACCGTTAAGCCGAAGTGCTGTTTGACCATATCAGATGTCTTATCCAGAATTGCCTGCAATTGCTCATCGCTCAACTGTGGAAAACGTGGATTGGTGACATTGGCAACACGAAGCCGAACCTCTCCGGAGACATCAGGTAGCGCGATGCTGCTAGTGGCCGGCGTGGTTTCTGATACTTGCTCAGGTTCCTGACTACAGGAAAGGTTTGCTGAGAGTATCAGCAACAAACTTAATGGTTGAATAAATTTCAGGCTGCTCCATTTCCAGTTCAAAATACGGCTCCTGCACTAACCCAGATAACGGGCAAAAATAATCGCATCCTCACGACCATTATCTGCGGGATAATAGGCCTTCCTTACCCCCAGCTCGTGAAAACCCTCGGACTGGTATAAATCTATCGCCGACTGATTGGAGCGGCGCACTTCCAGCAAGATCATATCAACGCCGGACTGTTCTGATTTTTCCATCAGCAGGCGCAACAGTGCCCGACCAATACCCTTGCGTTGCTGACCCGGCTTGACGCAAAGATTGAGCACGTGCGACTCGCCCGGTGCCATCATCAAAACGCCATAACCTGCAATCACATCATCCTGCATCGCCACCCAGCAACGATGGCCGCGCACACAATCCCGGAATATGCCTATAGTCCAGGGATGGCTATAAGCCTGCACTTCAATCTCCATGATCTGTTTAAGATCATCATGATGCATGGTTCTAAAGCTGAGCGTATTGCCCGACTTCACCATATCATCCAATAATGCATTATCAGTGTTCACCGTCACGCCTCCAGCAATTTCTTTAGTTGCTGCAGGTCATGCCAGGCTTTGCGTTTTTCACTGGGTTTGCGTAATAGATAGGCAGGATGGTAACTGGCGATCAGAGGGACACCTTGAAAGCTATGTTGATGTTCACGCAATTTACTAATGCTTTCCTCCGAATTGAGCAGAACCTGCGATGCAACACGACCCACCGTATAGATCACTTTGGGTTGCAGCAGTGCGATCTGCCTGCGCAGAAAGGTATGGCAGTTTTCGATTTCTTCCGGCAGCGGGTCACGATTACCGGGAGGATGGCATTTGAGAATATTGGTAATGTATACAGCTTCACGTGGCTGATCAATCGCCTTGAGCATGGCGGTGAGCAACTGCCCGGCTTCTCCGACAAAAGGCTCGCCCTGGGCATCCTCTTCCTGCCCCGGCGCTTCACCGATAACCAGCAGGTCGGCATTTGGATTACCGGCACCGAAGACAGCCTGTGTACGCGTTGCTGCCAACTCACAACGCTGGCATTGTGCAACCATGGCTTTGATTTCCGGCCAGTCACAGTTTGCAATGTCTGTAACAGCTGAAACTTCAGGCGTTTCCGTTGTAATAACCACTTCAGTCACAGGCTGGGCATCCAGATCTTCCCAGACCTGAATACCCATGGCATCAAGATAGTATCGCCTCTGTTCCTCGGGCAACTCACAGCCGTCTGCCTTGTCCTGATGTGCTACCAACTAGACATCACCCAACTGGGGATGTGCCCTGTCATCAGACAACACCAGTTTATTCAGCGCGTTGATATAGGCCTTGGCCGAAGCAATAACGATGTCGGTATCGGCACCCTGACCGCTAACGATGCGCCCGGCTTTTTCCAGTCGCACGGTGACTTCACCCTGCGCATCAGTACCACTGGTAATCGCATTGACCGAATACAGCTGTAACTCAGTTTCACTACTGACCACTGATTCAATAGCTCGGAATACTGCATCCACCGGACCACTGCCATCTGATTTGGCATTAACTTCTTTATCGCCCACGCTCAGCACGACTGAGGCATTGGGGGTTTCGCCAGTCTCGGAACAGACTTTTAAACTCACCAGTTTGAAATGCTCGTTTTCTGCTGACCAGCTGCCTTCAGCAACCAGCGCCTGCAGGTCTTCGTCGAAAATCTCATGTTTCTTGTCAGCAAGGTCTTTAAAGCGCGAGAAGGTATCGTTTAATTCCTGCTCGGATTCAAATTCGATATTCAGTTCCTTCATCCGGGTTTTGAATGCATTACGGCCGGAGTGCTTACCCAGCACCATACGGTTGGCTGACCAGCCAACATCCTCGGCACGCATGATTTCGTAGGTCTCGCGGCTCTTCAAAACACCATCCTGATGAATACCGGATTCGTGCGCGAAGGCATTGGCACCGACAATGGCCTTGTTCGGCTGCACTGGAAAGCCGGTAATGCTCGACACCATGCGTGAACAGGGCATGATCTGGGTGGTATCCAGCGTGGTATCACAGGTGAAGATATCCTGGCGGGTACGCACTGCCATAACCACCTCTTCGAGCGAAGCATTACCAGCACGTTCGCCCAGGCCATTGATGGTACATTCAACCTGACGCGCACCATTAAGTACCGCTGCCAGAGAGTTGCCCACGGCCAAACCCAGATCGTTATGACAGTGCACAGAGAAAATTGCCTTATCTGAATTGGGAATGCGCTCCAGCAAATTCTTAATCAACTCACCAAACTGATGCGGGATGTTATAACCCACAGTATCAGGAATATTGATTGTAGTCGCTCCAGCGTCGATCACCGCTTCAATAATACGACAAAGGAAATCCAGCTCGGAACGCCCGGCATCTTCCGGTGAGAACTCAACATTGTCAGTCAAACTACGTGCTTGCTTTACAGATCGGACCGCCTGTGCCAGTACATCATCCGGCTGCATACGCAACTTCTTTTCCATATGAATAGGCGAAGTCGCAATAAAGGTATGGATGCGTGATGATTCAGCGGGCTTTAAGGCCTCACCAGCACGGGCGATATCTTTTTCCAGCGCACGCGCCAGACCACAAACCGTGCTGTCTTTAATGGCGCTGGCGACGGCGTGTACTGATTCAAAATCACCCGGGCTGGCAACAGGGAAACCCGCTTCAATAACATCAACGCGCATTTTTTCCAGCGCTTTGGCAATGCGTAATTTCTCGTCCTTCGTCATCGAAGCACCAGGACTCTGCTCACCATCACGCAAGGTGGTATCAAAAATAACTAATTTGTCTTGATTGTTTTTGCTCATATTCTACTCCGGCAAAAAGTATATAGAAAATTTGAATAAGCGTATCGTCTCGCCAGACTTTCTTAATATGCCTTACGGCAGCAGGAGTAGTAATAAAGACGGGATGCACACGACAGAACACAACGGGCTAACGTTAAGCTCGCTGCTGACAGAAAAATTACCTTGTTGTTCTGAAGTTATCATATGTGTTTAATATAGCGGCTGATTGGGTATAGCACAAGCCCTTTATCAGGCCTGGCGCTGAGAGCGCTTCCGAATTCGGCGCAGGACGCTAACAACAGGCCCAGACAGGGCATAAATCAGGAAACAACCAAACAGCACTTTGGGTGGATCAATCGATGCCAGTACAAATATCAGCACAATGGCAAAAATAGCTATAAAAGGTACTTTGTTTTTAAAGTCGAGATCTTTGAAACTGTAGAAGGAGATATTACTCACCATCAACAAACCGGTAACTACTGTCAGCACCAGTGCCGGTATTGCAACATCTGCTCCTTTGATCTTCTGGTCGAAAAACACCCAGACCATGCCAATCACTACAGCCGCCGCTGCCGGGCTTGGTAACCCCTGAAAATATCGTTTATCGGTACTGCCAATCTTGGTGTTGAACCTTGCCAACCTTAATGCCGCTGCAGCCACATAAATAAAAGCACCCAACCAGCCAAGCTTGCCCCACTGCCAGCCATATTCAACCAGCGATGACAACGACCAGATATACATGACCAGTGCAGGTGCAAGACCAAAAGAAATCATATCAGACAGGCTGTCGTATTCGGCACCAAAGGCACTTTGCGTGTTGGTCATGCGTGCAACACGACCATCAAGTCCATCCAGAACCATGGCGACAAAAACAGCAATAGCTGCCGGTTCAAATTTGCCGTTCATCGCCGCAACAATGGCGTAAAAGCCGGCAAACAATGCCGCAGTGGTTAAAAGATTAGGCAGCAGGTAAACCCCCCGCCTTCTCGGTTTTACCGCAACTTCATCGGATTGTTGATCGTTTTTTTTATTCATACCGCTAGATTAGACCAATATCGGGTTAACACCAATAGAAAAGGGCTGTTGCCAGCCCTTTTCTTAAAACACTCATAAATACCACGCAGAAACGCAGTTATTATTGATTAGTTTTTAGATTTGTCGACGATCTTTTCGATCCAGGGCATCATCGCGCGTAATTTAGCACCTGTTTGTTCAATTGGGTGCTCAGCGTTAAGGCGACGCATTGCTGTCATTTCCGGGTAACCCGCCTGGCCTTCCATAATGAATTGCTTAGCGTATTTACCTTCCTGAATATTTTTCAGTGCTTCACGCATTGCAGCACGAGACTCATCGTTGATAACACGAGGACCAGTCACGTACTCACCGTACTCCGCATTGTTAGAGATAGAGTAATTCATGTTGGCGATACCACCTTCGTACATCAAGTCTACGATCAGCTTCAGTTCATGCAGACATTCGAAGTAAGCCATTTCTGGTGCGTAACCCGCTTCAGTCAGCGTTTCAAAACCCGCCTTAACCAGCTCAACCGCGCCACCACACAGTACTGCTTGCTCACCGAACAGGTCAGTTTCACACTCATCGCGGAAAGTAGTTTCGATAATACCGGTACGACCACCACCTACACCTGAAGCGTAAGAAAGTGCGATATCTTTAGCTTTACCAGAAGCGTCTTGCTCAACAGCGATCAGGTCAGGGATACCGCCGCCCTTAACGAACTCAGAACGTACAGTGTGACCCGGCGCTTTAGGCGCGATCATAATGACATCCATATCCTTGCGAGGAATGATTTGGTTATAGATGATGGCAAAACCGTGAGCAAAAGCCAGAACACCGCCCTCTTTCAGGTTTGGCTCGATTTCAGCTTTGTACAGTTGAGCCTGGAACTCATCTGGGGTCAACATCATAACAACGTCAGCACTTTTAACCGCTTCTTCTACAGAGGCAACCTTAAGACCTGCACTTTCTGCCTTGGCAACAGAAGAAGAGTTAGCACGTAGACCTACAGTGACATCAACACCAGAATCTTTCAGGTTGTTCGCGTGGGCATGGCCCTGTGAGCCATAACCAATAATGCTTACTTTCTTGCCTTGGATAATTGAAAGATCACAGTCTTTATCGTAATAAATATTCATTTTTGTCGTCCAGTTTATTTTCTTAATAATTTTTTAATTCGATGGTTTAACTCAACACTCGATCGCCGCGGCTGATACCCAACAGGCCTGAGCGTACAACTTCGTGAATGGTAATCGCCGAAAGTGCTTCAACAAAAGCATCCAGTTTTTCACCATTACCCGTAATTTCGATGGTATAGGTGGTATCAGTGACATCAATAATGCGACCACGGAAGATTTCCACCAGTCGTTTCACTTCATCACGGGCCTCGTTAGTCGCCTGCACCTTGATCAACATCAGTTCACGTTCGATATGTGCATCCTGAGTAAGGTCATTCAGCTTAACCACATCCACCAGTTTATTGAGTTGCTTGTTGATTTGCTCAATAATTTCCTCGGTACCTGATGTCACAATAGTCATACGCGACAAGGTGGAATCATCGGTCGGTGCAACCGTCAGTGATTCAATGTTATAGGCACGCGCCGAGAACAGGCCCGCCACTCTCGATAAAGCACCTGACTCATTTTCCAGTAGTATTGAAATAATATGTCGCATGTTTACACCAGTATCATTTCATTCATGCCTGCACCGGCAGGAATCATCGGATACACATTTTCTTCCTGATCGGTGATGAAATCCAGAAACACCAGACGATCCTTCTGCACAATCGCTTCTTCAAGTGCAGGCACTACATCAACCGATTTTTCTATCTTGAGACCAACGTGGCCATAGGCCTCAGCCAGTTTTGAGAAATCGGGCTGTACATCCATATGTGAATTTGAATAGCGCTTGTCGTAGAAGAACTCCTGCCACTGGCGCACCATGCCCATATAACCATTATTCAGGTTTATGATCTTCAGCGGCAGGCCGTACTGGGTACAGGTCGCCAGTTCCTGAATGCACATCTGGATACTGGATTCACCGGTGACACACATTACAAGGTCATCCGGATGCGCCAACTGCACGCCCATCGCCGAAGGCAGACCAAAGCCCATGGTGCCCAGACCACCCGAGTTAATCCAGCGACGCGGCTCATCAAAACCATAATACTGTGCCGCATACATCTGGTGCTGGCCAACATCTGAAGTGACAAAGGCTTCACCTTTGGTGACTTCGTACATTTTCTCGATAACAAACTGCGGTTTGATCGTCTCGCTATCACGATCATATTTCAGGCAATCCTGTGAACGCCACTCATCGATCTGGTTCCACCATTTTTCGAGTGCAGCCGCATTGGGAGTCCGGTCAGTTTGCTCAAGCGCCTTATTGAAATTATCCAGCACCTGCACTACTTCACCAACAATAGGGACATCAACTCTGACATTTTTTGAAATTGAGGCAGGGTCAACATCAACATGAATAATGGTGGCATCAGGACAGAATTTCTCCAGATTACCGGTAACACGGTCATCAAAACGCGCACCGATAGCAATCATCACATCACAATGATGCATACCCATATTAGCTTCGTAGGTGCCGTGCATACCCAGCATACCCAGCGACTGCCTGTCGGTAGCAGGAAAAGCGCCCAGGCCCATCAGCGTCTGGGTAATCGGGTAACCCAGTTTTTTGGTAAATTTACGCAACTGTTCTGAACCGTTACCCAGAATGACACCACCACCGGTATAAATCATGGGGCGCTCAGCACCAAGAACAATATCAACGGCCCGCTTAATCTGCCCGGGATGCCCCTTGCTCGTCGGGTTATAGGAACGCATATTAATTTCTTCAGGATATTTAAAATCCACCTTGTGGGCGGTAATATCCTTGGGAATATCGATCACCACAGGCCCCGGTCTGCCTGTTGTTGCAACAAAAAAAGCCTGTTTAAAAACCCGAGCAATGTCTTTCACATCTTCGATCAGAAAATTATGTTTGACGATGGGACGGGTAATACCTACAGAATCCACTTCCTGAAAAGCATCGTTACCAATCAATGGCTTGGGCACCTGACCGGTAATCACAATCATGGGGATCGAGTCCATATAAGCGGTGGCTATACCGGTAACTGCATTGGTCGCACCGGGTCCAGATGTCACTAACACTACCCCTGGTTTACCGGTAGAACGTGCATAACCATCAGCTGCATGGGTTGCACCCTGCTCATGACGCACCAGTATATGTTTGACATCGTCCTGCTTATGAAAAGCATCATAGATGTGTAAAACCGCACCACCAGGATAACCAAAGACATAATCAACGTCCTCAGCCTTGAGGCACTCAATAATAATTTCTGCGCCAGTTAATTCCACATTAAGACCCTACAAAAAAACCTTTTTAAATCATATACTTTTAAACTAGCCTAAAATAGGCACGAATTAGGGATTCTAAACTGTTACGTACTAAATTTCACGAACTTTATTATCTATCCCTTATTTAGCTTTTATTAATGCACGAACACAAAAAGCCCCGGCTAAACCGGGGCTTTATAAACATCTTAAAGATAACTATTACTTAGAAATCTTCTTCGACCGAACCACCAGCCGCTGCAGTCATTGCTTCTCTCACTGCATCAGGTGTAGGCATAATATTCATGAAGCTGTTGTCACCCATCATGCTCAGATCCGGGAAATTCATGGCGATACGGAAACGTGAATGCAGGCCTTCAACATTACTTCCCCTTACCAGCATCTCATACGGCAGATGAGCTGTTGAGCGAGTAGGCTTAAAATCAATCTCACTCATGACAAATTCATCATCCATATACTTATTGCCGTCAGCACCTGCTTTCATGCCAACACCAAATAGTGTCTGCTTGGTACCAGGAATATCAATGCGATAAACCATGGAGGTACCACCAGCGCCTGATTTCAGGTTTTTCTCAACAACACCTGTTGCTTCTGAGTGACTATCGAATTCAGCCAGTTCATTTGGCTCATCAAAATACTCCATACCAAAAGTATAGTGGTATTCATTCAGGTCATCTTTAGACAAACCTTCATCAGGGCCAAACTGCTTAACAGAGCCCAGAGCGGCCTTCAATGCATCACCAACACTGCTCAGGTTAGTTTCAACGCGATAAGCGGCAGCCATGTAATCGGGGTTGGTATAAGCAATCTGAACCTTACCCGCGACTTTGGTAATCGACACACGTTGTGCAGCGATATAACCAGCACGATCATGACTTGCAGCGGCTTTCTTCAATGCGCCATTGGTCACAACGATGATATGCGCATTTGCATAAGGTGAGTAATCACCTGCAATTTCAAAACCATTGTCCTGTAGCGCCTTCTTCACGTTATCAACTTTATCAGCAACTTCACCGCCACTGCTCGAACCTAAAACAAATGGCATCATCTCACCCGCAGCCTGAACTGCCAGTGACGCCACACTCAGAATGGCAGCAGCAAATACTGACAACCATTTTAATTGAACTGATTTCATACTTTTTTCCTCTCCAATTTGGTATTTTCTTATTCTACTTGTCAGCCCATCCTGTCCCAGAAAGGAAAAGACAGCCACTCGATAAACGTAGGACAGGTAATGTAATTCAATTCCGCTATACAATGCAAGCACTAGTCTTACGCTTAAAATAATAAAGGGCCTCCTATTGGAGGCCCTTTATTGATAAATAATTATATTCTAATTATTTAATAATTAATATTTCCACGCCCAGCCTACCTGAATTTCCTGCTGTTCCATTTCGATTTCAATCTGGGTTGCACCCATATCAAATGGATTTGCCCCTGTTACAGATTCATTTGGCGCGATCATTAGAGCCAGATTAAACTCCTGATCTTTACCCACAGGCATGGTCATGCCAAAAGTAAGATGCTCCTCAACTGTCGCCGGCGCAAGAAGATTAAAGAAAGTCTGCGACGTCATTGGGTTCATACCACCATCTATGGGTATATCAGTCTTACTGTAACCAACACGATAAGTATTACCACCTGCGATTACCTCATAACCCAACTTGACTACGGTTATATCATTCCAGCCGAATCCAGCACCGTTTGAACCACCCAGACAATAGCTTGGATCTGCGGGCCCCATCGCACCCATACAAACAAACAAATTCTGCACAGGATTAGATACCGACGCTACGTCAGTATAATTAATACGCTGCACATCAAGAACCACCGTGCCAGCACTACCCATGTCATAGGCCAGACCTATAGTATGCGTTGATGGAATATCAAAACCACCGGCCTCGGCGAACAGGTCACTGTACTCATCAAACTTGCCCATGGCAATTTCTGACTGGTAGCTGATACCCAGCGTTAAGCCACTGACCAGTTCCCCCTGATAACCCAGTTTAAAACCAAAACCTTGCGAATATGAATTTACATTACCAGAGATATCACTACCGTTGCCATCTGCCGCCATCATGCCAAAACCATCCAGGCCTTTCGCAGCAAAACGCTGTCCAGCAAGTATCAAACTGACACCAACTGCACTGTTGCTACTGGTCTTTTTTGCCAGACTCAGGTTAAAAAATGCCTGCGCCAGATTTATGCCCGCATCACCGGCACCAAAAAGACCTGCCCCAAAAGGAGTTGCCGAGGCTTCATAGGCAGTATTCATACCACCATTGCCGTAAACAGAAATACCCATAGCACTATCACTATCAACCTGCCAGTTATATCCAAAGCTTGGGATCAGGAACATATCATCATCACTGGTATAGGTTACTGCTCCAGAGCTCGGATCCGCATTCACAAATTGATCTGGGTTCGTTGTACCTGTTATGGTGACTCCACGACCATTAGGATCAAAGACAGCAATACCCAAATCCATCCTTTCGCCCACAAATGCCATACCCGCCGGATTATTCGCCGCTGCCAGCGCATCCTGTGAATAAGCTACACCCGCACCAGCCAGACCTTTTTCTTTGGTGCTGTAGCCATGGGCAAAATAACCGTTAGTTGCATATACAGTCGATGTCACAAATAAACCTGACACCATAGCAGCCGATATAAATTTAGTTTTATTTGAAAAACACATCATTCTACCCTCCATAGAAAACAGACAAAATAACCACAAGCGAAAAGACAATCCTTCATTACTAAAAATGATTATACGAATAACCTCGTAAATTAACAGCTGTATATAACCATTCAACAATAGAAACAAACCGTTCATCCTTAAACTAATATACAATGTACGCATGTATCAAATTACCATATAAATTCAAAGAATTAGGGAACCTTACCCTGCAAGCATAATCACACAACCATCATGATGATTTTTTCATTTATCAGGTATTTCAAAGCAACCTCTCGACTGCTGCTTTGGATCAGTTTAATAATTTTTAATCAGCTTGCTTATGCTGAGTTACCCGAACTGGGTGACCCAACATTAAAATCCTTCAGCACTGAAGAAGAAAAAAAACTGGGACTGATGTTTTTCCGCACCCTTAAAAACAACCTTGCTTTTATTGATGACCCGCAGCTCAATCACTACATTAAAAATCTTGGAAAAAAACTGGCTAGCCATTCTGATGCTGCCGGAAAAGATTTTAAATTTTTCATTATTAACTCAGACACCATAAACGCCTTCGCCGGCCCTGATGCCTATATAGGCATCAATAGTGGACTGTTTCTGGAAGCCTCAAATGAAAGCCAGCTTGCCAGCGTAATTGCACACGAGATCTCACATATCTCACAACGACATCTAGCTCGTGCTATTGATGAGTCAGGCAGCACAGCTGTGGCAACTTTTGCTACTGTACTTGCAGCCATTCTTCTAGGCTCACGTGACCCTCAGGTTAGTCAGGCTGTTTTGTACTCGGGTATAGCCGGTGCCCAACAAAGCGCTATCAACTTTACCCGCAGCAATGAATACGAAGCCGACCGAATGGGAATAGGCATTCTAACAAGAACGGGCATCAACCCTAAAGGCATGGTGGATTTCTTTTCAACTTTATTGGCAAAAAGCGGCGATGGTGGCATCGAATATCTTAGAACACATCCGCTAAATACCAGCCGTGTGAGCGAAGCCAGTGATCGTATAAAAAAAATACAGCTCAATCTCCCTGAAGACAGCCAGGATTTTCAATTTGCCCGCGCTCGACTTAAAGTAATTAGCAACACTGATGCATCAACACTTAAAACCAATACCACCACATCGCACAATGATGTCAGCGTCTATCAACTGTGTCTTCAGTTAATCCATTCTAATAATGAATACAGCAAGGCGATAGAAAAACTACAGGCCCTATCTAAAAAAAATCAACACCCATGGATAAGGCTGGCACTTGCTCAGGCCTACCTGTCGAACAAACAGACAGAATTAGCACTCACTTTGCTCAATAAACTTGCTGAACTTCTTCCCAACTATTTACCTGTTACACTCAACTATGCACACGCACTTACTGAAAATGGGCAGGCACAAAAAAGCATTCACATTTTAAAACACCAGCTACAAACCTCTGACGAACCAATTCTCCATAAAACCCTGGCTCAGGCCTATTTTAAAAATGGACAAATTAGCGCCGCACTTGAATCAACTGGAAATCAGTATAAAAAAGAAGGCTATTATGAACTGGCATTACAACAATACGAAATGGCGCTACAGCAGGCTAATTTAAGCATTACAACAAAACAGCGATTGCAGGCAAAAAAAGAGGCACTAAAAAATAGATAAAACCACTTTTTCAAGTGTGGTTTATCATAAATTCGCCCCATAACAAAACGAACATGTAAGACTGTATTAATATGCACAATTATATAAATTTTACTATTGCTAAATGTGATTCACATAGTATGCTATAGATATTAATCTTAAGATTGATGTCTACCCTGACTCTCTAATTTCAACTAACTTAAATAAACAGGACTTTTTTAACGGACAGGATTCCCCATAAACCTTTAAGAGGAGCAACAAATGCAAGGTTTTATGCAAAAAACAGTCGCTACCATCTCAGTAGCCACGTTAACCGCTTGCCTCGGCCTGGCTACACCTCTCGCTGCCAATGCTGCAGAAGATGCAGATCTGGCTAAAGGAAAAGAGCTGGCATTCGACAGAAAAAAAGGTAATTGCCTGGCCTGTCACCAAATTGAAGGCGGTAGCCTGCCCGGTAACATAGGTCCACCACTGGTTGCGATGAAAGCAAGGTTTCCCGACTATGACAAATTAAGAGCTCAGATTTATGATGCTCGAAAAAACAATCCGAACACATTGATGGTTCCCTTTGGGCCACACGCAGTGCTCTCGGCAAAAGAAATAGACCTGATCACCAAATTTATACATACACTATAAAGTTTTTGAGGTAACAAGATATGGATCAACAACGTAGAATTCTACTTAAAAGCACACTGGCAGCCAGTGCCACCGGCATGGCCATTAGTGCAGGCTTATTAACCCCAAAAGCAGTTTTGGCCGCCTGGAACACCAGCGCCTTTACTGCCAAAAATGTCAATGACGCATTGACTGGCGCCTACGGCAGCACAGACATACCAGAAAGTGACAAAATTAAGCTTAAGGCACCGGAACTGGCACAAAGCGGCTCTAAGGTAACCCTTAGCGTCACCAGTAATCTGGACAAAACTGAATCCATTAGTTTTCTTGTCAAAGAAAACATACAGCCTTTGTGCGCAACTTTTAATCTTGGCTCCAGAACTGAAGGCTATATTTCTACCAACGTAAAAATCGGTAAGTCTTCTGACGTCATCGCAATTGTCAAGGCTGATGGCAAACTCTACAGCATTAAACAATATGTTAAAGTCGCCATTGGTGGTTGTGGCGGTTAATCAAAGATTCGAGGATATAATACAATGGCTAAATCAAAATCAACATTTAAAATTCGATCACGCTTTAAAGGTGACGTTGCGACAATTCAATGCCAGATCACTCATCCAATGGAAACAGGCATGCGTAAGGATAAAAAAGGCAATCTTATTCCAGCACATTTTATTCAAAAATTTACCTGTGAACATGCCGGTGACGTTGTGCTGGACACTGAACTCAATACCTCTGTCTCAAAAAACCCATATATCAAGTTCAAACTAAGCGGTGCTAAAGAAGGTGATACTCTCAAGCTGCACTGGGTTGACAATAAAGGTAACAGTGACAGCGCAGAACTGGAAATGAAAAGCCGTCGCAGAAAGAAGAAATAAGCACAACAAAACACAAAGGTGAACTATGAAAAAATATTTAGCAGCTCTGTCCGTTGTGCTGATGATCGCCACCCCTGTTATGGCACAGGCATCACCCGATAGCGACTTAAAAAGCTTCCGAGCTTACTATGCAAATAAATTTCCAGAAGTACCCATGAACGACTATGTTAATGGTGTTTATGCCGTAGATCAGGACTCCCGTGATCAATGGGAACAGGCTGAAGAATTTCCTGACTATGAAGCATACGTTGACAAAGGGGATGAATTATTCCACAAAAAATTTGCCAACGGCAAAAGCTTTGTCGATTGTTTTCCTGACTATGAAAAAGGCGTTAAACAGAATTACCCCTACTTCGATGAAGCCAGTAGTAAAGTGGTAACACTCGAAGGTGATATCAACGCCTGCCTGAAAGCTAACGGTGAAAAAGCCTACAGATCCAAAAAAGGCAAAATCGCTTACGTTGGTGCTTATCTCGCCTATATGTCGAGAGGTAATTTGATTAACGTAAAAACACCCAGCACACCCAAGGCACTTGCCGCCTATAACCGCGGCAAAAAACATTTTTATGCAAAACGTGGTCAGTTAAACCTGTCGTGCGCCGATTGCCATTACACCAGCGCGAGCAGCAGAATACGCGCAGACATTCTAAGCCCGGCTTTAGGTCACCCCAGCGGTTTTCCCGTTTATCGAAACAAGTGGGCATCTTCATCACCTGAGGGCGATGGCATGGGTACATTGCACCGCCGTTTTGCTGGCTGTAACAATCAGGTACGCGCCAAACCCTTCAAAGCACAAAGCGATGAATACAAGGCACTGGAGTATTTCCTTACCTACATGAGCAACGGTCTTGAAATAAATGGGCCTAGCTTGCGTAAGTAGTTATCTGACATAGACAAAAAAAGCCCGGTCAATTACCGGGCTTTTTTTGACTTTTCTCTGCTCCAAAAAGAACAAAAAACTGAAGATGGTGGGCCGTCCGCGACTCGAACGCGGGACCATCGGATTAAAAGTCCGGTGCTCTACCAACTGAGCTAACGGCCCGAGGCGCGTATAATACTTGGACTCGACAAGAAAAACAAACCCAAAACGGGCGGTTTAAAAAAATAATTACTGATAACGGGTAACATCCTCAACACCCGCTTCTTCAAAGCCCTTTTTTCGGTATCGGCACGAATCACAGACCCCACAGGCTTTACCCTCCAAATCAGCCTGATAACAGGAAACCGTGCGACTGTAATCAACACCATGCTCAATGCCGACAGAAATAATCTCGGCCTTGGTCATATCAATAAGCGGTGTGTGAATACGCAAACCCTGCCCCTCAACCCCGGCTTTGGTCGCCAGATTCGCCATTTTCTCAAAGGCTTCTATATAAGCGGGACGGCAATCAGGATAACCTGAATAATCCACTGCATTTACGCCAATGAAGATATCCGCTGAATGATTTATTTCTGCAATAGCCAGCGCATGTGACAGAAATACTGTATTGCGTGCGGGCACATAGGTCACCGGAATCCCAGGCTCGATATGATCAGGCACATCAATCGTATCATCAGTCAGTGCTGAACCTCCCAGAACCCCATCATCCAGCCTGATAATCTGGTGCCGGATCCCATAATCACATGCAATTTTTTTTGCTGCCTCAAGTTCAGATACATGCCGCTGCCGGTAATCAAAACTCAGGGCAATACATTCATAATCTTCATTGGCGATAGCCAGTACCGTAGCGGAATCCAGGCCACCGGACAACAAAACAATCGCTTTTGGTTTTTCTACGCCTGACATAGTAATTATCGACCCTGCTCATCACCCCATAAATATTTATGCAATTGTATCTGCATCCTCACCGGCAGATGGTCGCGCAAAATCCAGTCGGCCAGTTTGCGCTCTTCCATGGCCTGATGACTGGCCGAAAATAAAACCTCGCATCGTGCTGCCAGGTTATATTTTTCCAGCATGGCACACGACCAGTCGTAATCATGCTGATTGCAGATCACGAATTTAAGCTGGTCTTTTTCGTCCAGATAATCGAGATTCTCATACAGGTTTTTCTCGACCTCCCCCGAAGCCGGGGTTTTTAGATCCATCACCTTCACCACCCTTGGGTCCACCTCAGCAATACTCACAGCACCACTGGTCTCCAGTGAAACCTGATAACCGGCATCACACAGCTTCACCAGCAGGTCATTGCAATACCTCTGGGCCAGTGGCTCGCCCCCGGTGACAGTGACATATTTGGCATCAAAACCCGCTATTTTCTCAAAGATTTCACCAAGCCCCATCCAGTCACCGCCGCTGAAAGCATATTCAGTATCGCAATAACTACAGCGGAGCGGACAACCGCTCAGACGCACGAATACCGTCGGCAAGCCTACGGTTCGTGATTCTCCCTGCAGGGAATAGAATATTTCGAATATTCGGAGTTGATCGGGATGACCAGCCACTAATGACCTTCGCGTGTAATGCGCTCCAGTCGCTCATTGGCCTTCTTGGCCAATTTGGTGTCGGGGTATGATTTGATAAT
>JAPHSZ010000143.1 GCA_026196545.1 Gammaproteobacteria bacterium | reverse complement strand
TCCCCCGATATAACGGATACTTTTAATCAGCGACAATAGTCGCTCAGAGGAGTGTCCCAATGACAACAAAACGCAAGCCCTATAATACCTACAGCAAAGAGTTTAAGCTAGAAGCACTACGTTTGATGGAGCAATCAGACCGCCCGGCCAGTGAAATTGCCATGAGTTTGGGTATCAGACGAAATCAGCTTTATAAGTGGAAAGAACAGATGATAAAAAAAGGTGACGTGCCCACAGCCAAAAAAGGCAGGCCAAAAAAAGAAAACCAGAGTGAATTAGCGGCAGTGAAACAGGAACTCAAGCGAGTTCAGGAGGAGAACGAAATCCTAAAAAAGGCCGCTATATTCTTTGCGAAGGAACTGGACTGAAATACCATTTCATCAGAAATCATCGCAAAGAATATAAAACCATACGACTATGTGAAGCATTAGACGTATCCCCCAGTGGCTTTTATGACTGGCTGGATCGCCCTGAAAGTAACCGGAGCCGTGAAAATAGAATGTTAACGGAAAAGATCAAACATTCTCATAAGCAGTCCAATGAAATCTATGGCTCGCCCAAGATACATAAGGATCTTGTTGCTGAAGGTGAAAAATGCAGCGTTAACCGTGTCGCACGCTTAATGAAAGTAGCAAACATTAAATCAAAGATGGCGCATAAATTTGTTGTTACTACAGACTCAAAAAACACCCTGCAGCCAGCCCCTGATTTGCTCAAGCGGGAATTTACTGTTGATAACAGCAATGAGGCCTGGGTGAGTGATACAACGTTTATAGCGACCAGAGAAGGCTGGTTGTATCTGGCTGTGATATTAGACCTGTTCTCACGGCAGATTATTGGCTGGTCGATGAGCAACAGGAACAATACCCAGCTGGTACAAGATGCATTGACCATGGCCATTTGGCGAAGAGGTAAAGTCAATGATGTCATCGTGCATTCAGATCAGGGTAGCACCTATGCATCAGGCGGTTATCAGAAACAGCTGAGTGAAAATAAACTTCGTTGTAGCATGAGTCGTAAAGGTGAATGCCTGGATAATGCAGTTGCAGAAAGCTTCTTCGGGTCATTAAAAAACGAATTGGTATATCATAAAGATTACAGAACAAGATCAGAAGCAAGACAAAGTGTTTTTGAATACATTGAAGTTTTTTATAACAGAAAACGTAGGCATGCTTTTTTAAACTACATGACACCTGTAGAATATGAAAAGAAATTTGCCCGTAATTAAATCATCCGTTTTATTGGGGGAAGCTCAGATCTAATTAATTAGGAACGGATGTTGTTTTTTTAAGGTTTGATAAGGCGCTAGCGTTGTTATAGAGAGGTTAACGTTTAGCTCGGGGACAGAAAAAAATTTCAGTCCCCTTAGATGCTCCGGGGACAGAAATTATTTCGGATAAATGATGATGACCCCGTAGCCAAGGAGATACGATTTATGCCAAGGAAAGCACGAATACTGATACCCGGTTACCCGCATCATATTGTGCAGCGCGGGCATAATCGTAAGGCGGTGTTTGTATCTGATTCGGATTATCAGTTTTATCTTGATAATTTGTGTGAGTGGAAGGAGAAGCTGGAAATTAAGTTATATGCCTGGTGCTTGATGACGAATCATATTCATTTGATCGTTGAGCCTGGTGAGGAAGCGAGTTCGTTGTCTGAATTAATGAAACGGCTTGCCGGTAGGCAAACGGCTTATGTAAATAAGCTGGAAAAACGGACTGGTTCGCTCTGGGAAGGTCGCTATAAAGCAAGCCCGATTCAGAGAGATGAATATTTGTTGGCTTGTTGTCGCTATGTTGAGATGAATCCAGTCAGGGCCAATATGGTGGCAGGGCCCAGGCAGTATAAATGGTCCAGTTATCGTGAAAGATTAGGGCTGGTTAAGCCGAGAATGCTGGATTATGATCCAACTTTTCTTGCATTAGGTAATGACCAGGCTAGACGGAATGAGCAATATAAAAGGTTTCTGCAGACAGATATTTCTTCTGAAGAAATCGAGTTATTAAGCAATGCGTGGAAGCGTAACCAGCTGACTGGATCAAAGCGGTTTGTTGAAGAAGTTGAGGAGAGAACGGGGTTGCGTAGTGTAAATTGTAATCGTGGTCGACCGGTGAGTTAAATGATGAGGTCAGAATAGAATTCTGACCCCGGGTGAGCAGTGATTTAATTGGGTGGTTCGGGGACTGAAATTATTTCTGTCCCTTTAGGTTGAGTTAACAGAACTGATTTTTAAAGGAGTACAAGAACATGAAAAAACAAATAAAAGATTTATTTTTCCTGCTAATTACGTTATCGATATTAGCGGGCGTTAGTGGCTGTACTGGTTTTAGTGTGCAGGGTAATTCATCAAGATCGGGTGAAACTGTTAGTATTGCTGTGGGTTATCGTCCTGATTTAACGCAAGACAATATTACTATTGGGATTACTGATTATGCAGGCACAACAACGACATATTTAGCCAATGACCCAGCAATTCAGCTAGTTTACAATATGTATCCTGATCCAATATCGGCATTTCTGGTCAGCGGCGAGACAGGTTTGATTATTGATGGTAGCTATCCTGGTTTTTCTGAAATGACAGAAATTGGTTTTACTAATAACTCAAAAGATTTCTTTCAAACACTTGTTTTTTTTAATCTGCCCCAAGGTATGGAACCTGGGATAGCGCATATACAAGTATATAAAGATGGCGCTCCGCTTATCCCTCTGGATTTGAGCGGTTTGCCTAAGCTAGAAGTTGAGGTAGTGGCAGGTGAAGGTGACAGTCAGAACTGGTTGTATGAAGGCGGAGGATTATTTCCAGGTCTACTTGAATCATTTCAAAGAGTGAGCAGATATCGTGTTGTGACATTTTCAGGGAGCACCATACCTCACAGTATTCAACTTACGCTCAACCATGATCCGGACATAGATAATGGCGGCGCAGGTAGAGCTTTTATAACAACTCCTCGAGGGGATATTATTAGAGCAAATGTATATGATGATGGTTTAAAGATGAACGTTATTCTTTCACCAGTACAGGTAGATAAAACACAACCCAACATAGAGAATTTCAAGTTTTATGTGGCGGGTGATATCACAGGCTGGCAAATTGAACCTGATAGCGTTAAAGCGTTTGATATAAATGGCGAGCCTGTTGCTGGTGTAGTCGCTGATCTGGTTTTACATAATTAAAGGGGTTTAGCATTCTGTTGCTTTATTCGTGACGCCCACCAATGTTGTGCTAAAATCCCCCAATATCTTATGTGGGGAGAAGTCATGAATAAAAAACTGTTTACACTGGCCGCGATTATTTTTGGTATTGCCCTGTTCAGGGTGCTGCCACATCCCCCTAATGTCTCGCCGGTGGCGGCGATGGCTCTGTTCGGCGGGGCCTATTTCGCCGATAAACGCATGGCCTTCATCCTGCCTTTTGCAGCGCTGATTCTCAGCGACCTGGTTATTGGTTTCCATAACAGCATGATTTTTGTCTACGCCGGCTTTGCACTGACGGTGGGTATGGGCATCTGGATGCAGCACAAGATTACCGCCAATCGGGTTGCCGCTGCAGCGGTGGCTTCGACTTTGTTGTTCTTTGTCATTACCAACTTTGGAGCCTGGATGATGAATGGCATGTACCCCATGAATGCCGGTGGCCTGATGCAGGCTTATGTGGCGGGTATTCCCTTCCTGCAGAACAGCCTGCTGGGTAACCTGGCCTTCACCGCTGTGATGTTTGGTGGTTATGCGCTGTTGCAGAAGCAGTTCTTCAAGGCAGAGCATGCTTAACGTTTAGCGTTATTCTCAGAACATAAAAAAGGCCGCAATATGCGGCCTTTTTTTGCCTGTGTTTTTTCTTACGGCTTGATACCAACACCCCGGTTCAGCAGGTTCAGTGCAAACGCAAACAGCACCGCAATAAAGCCGAGGATGATGACAAAGGCGGTGGTGATGTCGATATCCGAGACGCCGAGCAGGCCGTAGCGGAAGGCATTGATCATGTACAGTATCGGGTTGCCCAGCGATACCGTCTGCCAGAACTCGGGCAGCATCTTGATCGAATAGAAGATCCCGCCCAGGTAGGTCAGCGGTGTCAGCACAAAGGTCGGGATGATGGTGATGTCATCAAAGCTGCGGGCATAGGCGGCGTTGATCAGGCCGGCAATCGAAAACAGCACCGAGGTCAGCACAAACACAGCAAGCGTGATGCCGATACTATGAACCTGAAAATCGGAGAAAAACATCGAGACAACGGTAACGGTAATGCCAACAGCAACACCACGGGCAACACCACCGGAGATATAGCCCGCCAGAATGATGTGGTTCGGCATTGGTGAGATGATCATCTCTTCGATGCTCTTGTGGAATTTGGCGCTGAAAAATGACGACACCACGTTGGCGTAGGAGTTGGTGATTACCGCCATCAGGATCAGGCCCGGTACGATGTAATCCATATAGCGGTAGCCGTCGATATCACCGATCTGCGAACCAATCAGCTGGCCGAAGATAATGAAGTATAGCGCCATGGTGATTACCGGCGGGATGATGGTCTGAATCCAGATGCGGATAAAGCGCAGGTATTCACGAACCATGATGGTTTTGAAAGCGACGACTTGTTGCGAGAAATTCATGCTGCGCCTCCATTGTAATTATCGGTATTACCATCGCGCATCATCGAGACAAACAGCTGTTCCAGCCGGTTGGTTTTGTTGCGCATGCTGAGCACTTTGATATTGCAGGCTGACAGCAGTTGATAAAGCTCATTCATGCTTTGGCTCTGGGCAATGTCGGCTTCGATGGTGTTGCTGTCGATTAATCTGAGTTGATAATTGCTACACTCGGGTAGTTCATTAATACCTTCTTCAAGGTAAAGCACGAAGGTTTCCATATCCAGGCGGTCGAGCAGTTTGCGCATGCTGGTGTGTTCAATGGTGACACCCTTATCAATAATCGCAATGTGGTTGCACAGGTTTTCAGCTTCTTCCAGGTAGTGCGTGGTCAGGATAATCGTGGTGCCTTCGGCGTTGATTTCGCGCATGAACGCCCACATCGAATGACGAACCTCGATATCAACACCGGCAGTCGGCTCGTCGAGAATCAGCAATCTGGGTTCATGGACTAAGGCGCGTGCAATCATCAGGCGGCGTTTCATCCCGCCGGAGAGTTCTTTCGCCATCTCGAAACGTTTATCCCACAGTTCCAGTTTACGCAGGTATTTTTCCGCACGTTTAGTGGCTTCGTTGCGGTTGATGCCATAATAACCAGCTTGATTGATCAGGATTTCACCGATCGGCACGAAGATATTGAAATTGAACTCCTGTGGCACCAGACCAATCAGGCTACGCGCGGTAGTTGAGTCGGTTTCAATGTCATGGCCAAACACGCTGACGTTGCCCGAGGTCTTGTTGACCAGTGAGCTGATAATACCGATGGTGGTCGATTTACCGGCGCCGTTGGGGCCGAGCAGGGCAAAGAAGTCGCCTTCTTTAACGTCCAGGTCGACCCCGAGCAGTGCCTCGGTGCCGTTGCGGTAGGTCTTCTTTAAGTTCTTAATACTCAGGGCGTTAACGGGCATGGTGAATCAGTTGAGTGTTAAAAGTTGGCCAAAAGGCGTTGATTTTGAATTGCCTGCATTTCAGGGCATCGCTATTTTAAAGTTTTTCACCGCTGTATAGCCATAGTATTTCAGTTTACATTAGTCATACGAGCGTCTAATATTTAATTTCGGGTTGTAGTTCCAGTCTCAGGTCTGTTAATTAGAATCTTTATAGCTTGCACACAGGTTAAAACATATGGGTAGTAAAGGCGAAAATAACCGCCAGTTGATCGTAGAGGCGGCCGACCAGCTATTTTATACGCGTGGTTATCATCAAACCTCATTCAGGGATATTTCAGATGCCACCGGCATACCACGGGGTAATTTTTATTATTACTTTAAAACCAAAGATGACATTCTCACTGCTGTGGTCGAGGCGCGTCTGCACGTTTATGGCGATATTTTAAAAGCCTGTGAACAGAAATCGAGCGACCCCCGTCAGCGTCTTTTATGTTTCAGCAATATGCTGGAGAAATTTGAAGACAGCATTGTCGTTGCCGGTTGCCCCATTGGTACCCTGTGTTCTGAGCTGGCCAAGGACGAAGATGATCTTCAGCAAGTCGCGCGTGCCGTTTTTTCAATGAAGAGGAACTGGCTGGCAGAACAGTTCAGTGCCTTAAACTGTAAAGATGCCGATGATAAGGCCATGGACATGCTGGCGCGGATGCAGGGAGTGACCGTCATGGCCAGCGCGTTTAGTGATCGTGAATTTATCCATCGCAGCCTGGCTGAAATACAGGCCTGGATAAACAGCCTGTAAGTTAAAGTGAGTTTAAATATGAATACCTCAGTAGAACAAAATTACATTGATGCCTATCGGGGCAATACCACTTCTCTGTTACGCTGGCATCACCTTGATGAGTTCTGGGATGTGCTCAAACAGCAGGCGGCAAATGACTGGTTCATTTATGCGGTTGGTGAACGCCCCCCCGAGACACCGGCCAGTGCAAAACACCTGCTCCAGTTTATCGATGAAATCGATGTGCTATTGCATGAAGAACACGATGAAGATTATTGCGGCATTGTTTATACCGATAACAGGGAAATGCCGTCATTTATAAAAATATTTGACCCGAACAATCTGGGTGTGTCATGTGGCTTTAGTGAGAATCCGCCACTGCCGGGATGGATCTTGTCGAAGATTCAGCCGGTAGAGCTGGAAGCGGCCCTGAACCCGCCGAATAACCGGCGTCGATGGTGGCAGAAGATTTTTGATTGAATGAGGGCTGATAATTACCGCTGTTGTATTGATATGCCTGCAAGATCAACTATAAATTGTATGGTATTTAAGGATAAAGCGGGAAGATGTTAAAGCCGAGCATTAAAACAATCACCATAAACAAGCTATTATCATTTCTGATATTGGCGGCCATAGCGATGACCATTGTTATGGCGTTTACTTTCAGGTCGCTTTCCCACCATATCGTCCAGGATCAGATCACGGCAACTTCTGAGATTATCAAGGCCGGGCTCACCTCGCACATGAAAGCCGGCATTATGGATAAAAGGGATTATTTCCTGAATGAAATAAAAACAGTTCACGATATTGACCAGATAGTGGTCATTCGTGGGCCTGCTGTTAACAGGCAATTTGGAACGGAGCAGCTGGATAAGGAAATAAACCCCTTAGCCAAAAAAGTCATTGAAACAAAATTGCCAGAATTTGTGATTAATGATTTTAGTGTGAAACCAGCCATCCGTGCCGTCATTCCTTATGTTGCAACAATACAGGGCAGCCTGAATTGCCTGGAATGTCACCAGGTTCCGGAGGGAACCGTGCTTGGTATCGTGGATGTCACCATGGATCTCAGCCGATATCGTGCAATGGCATCGTGGATATTGATGGTGCTGTTAGTGGCCTCGTTAACCGTCATCCTGCTGATAATTATGCACACCCTGAGAACGGTGCAGACCTACATCAAAGACCCACTGGAGAACCTGATTGTAAAAGCCAAGGTTGCCTACGATAAGCAGATGCCCGTCAACCCGGAAAGTTTTACTACTCTTGAATTTGCAAATGTAGCCAAAGAGATCAACAATTTTAATACGGATATTATTGCCAATCAGGATATGCTCAAACACATGAACGCTAGCCTGGCAGAACTCAATAATGAAATAGAAGAAACCCTGAGGGAAACCATATTTACCATGGGCGTCATAGAGGAGCAGCGTTCGAAGGAGACCAGTAACCACACCAGACGGGTTACTGAATACAGCAGGTTGCTGGCGGCCAGACTGGGATTGCCGGACAGGGATATAGAACTGATTACCGCTGCAGCACCCCTGCATGACATAGGCAAACTGGGTATCCCTGATGAAATCCTGTTGAAGGCAGATAAGTTATCAGAAAAAGAATTTGAGGCCATGCAGAACCACACCGCCATCGGTTATTCCATGCTTTCGCATTCAGAGCGCGACAT
>JAPHSZ010000230.1 GCA_026196545.1 Gammaproteobacteria bacterium | reverse complement strand
GCTCTTCCGATCTAACCTATACGACGCAGTATACGTTATATCTTTGAGTCTTATCTGTACCTTTCCTATCATTTTCGCTACCTCATATCGAGGTAAACACTCTTTAATACTTCTGTTTTTAGCATTTTATTTTGGTGTATTCGGCATAAAAGATATTGCAAGTTTTGTTGCAAACGAACCAATATCAATATATGAAACAAATTCTCTTTTTTCATCTGGAGAGATAGCAATTCTTGCTGGGGCAATATGCTTTATCCTGGGGTACGCAATAGTTTCAAAATTATATTCTGAACACAGAAAAGGGATATTAACTAAGGACTGGTCACATAAACACATGGGCATTGTTGGAATATGCTTCTGGCTAATTGGCATTTATATTGAAACCAGCTTGAGACTGACCATTCTTGATATGGCAGCTAACATAGGCACCACACACGCTACTGGTTTTCTGATACTTTTGCGTTATCTGCAACCTCTTGGCTCGCTCATACTCATTTACATGGTTCTAACTACCCGCAACAAAACAATGCTAGGCCTTCTGATATTTACCATGCTTATGGATTTTGCTGTTGGCTTTATCGGCGACTCTAAAGTTATTGCGTTGCGCGCACCTATCTTATATCTATTTAGCTTTGTTCTATTACGCGAAAAACTCCCCCTTGTTAAAACTGTAGTTTTTGTAATTATTGCAGGACTTATGTTTAATATATTTAACTCATACCGTACTAGCCTGCACTTAACAAAAGAGACGCGCATTGAGTCCTACGAAAATATTGGAGCAAAATTGGAAAAATTTGCCGATAGCGATCAATCAACTGGTGAAAGATTTACTGAAGGCATAAATTATTTTGCCGACCGAATCACATTAAAAAACTACGTTGAATTTCTTATGACTCGTGTCGGTGAAGACACAAAGTTCCTACACGGGGAAACTATTGAACCCATCATTTATGCATTTATCCCTCGTTTTATCATGCCAGATAAACCGGCTACTAATATACTAGGACAATTATTTAATAACACTTTTAGTTTGTCACAAAGTTCGCTGACATTTATCGCACTTAGCCAAGTTGGTGAATTATACTGGAACTATAGTTGGCCTGGAATAATTTTTGGCATGATGATTATAGGTGCATTTATGTCCTTAATTGCCGCCACACTACGTCTTGATAAAAAACAAACATTACCACGGTTTCTATTACTACTTATGACCGTATACTTACTCATTATTGGCTTTGAAACTGCTATTGCACAGAGTTATACTCTATGGGCAAGATTCTTCATCTTATTAATTTTAATTAATCTTTTAATTCCTAAGCAAAAAGGTCAAAATCAAAAAAACAAAACGAATAATTCCATCAATCACAAAATACAAAATAACAACTTAAACAAACGTATCATCGCTTTCAAAAAAAATTAATTTACGGATCAAAAATTGACAGCCCAAAACTCACTTTCAGTTCTTATTCTTACTGCCAATGAAGAAAAAAATATTGATAAATGCCTAGCATCAATCAAGCCCATCAATGCCAAAGTCTTTATTATTGATTCACTAAGTAAAGATCATACTGTTGAAATAGCAGAATCTATGGGAGCTACCGTTCTGCAAAGACCATGGACGACCTATGCTGAACAGTATAACTGGGGCCTAGATAATGCAGGTATTAAAACACCATGGGTTATGCGCATGGATGCTGATGAAGAAATAACGCCTGAATTAGCTGATGCTCTCAATAAATTTCTAATGAATCCGCCAGATGACATATCTGGCCTTTACGTAAGACGCCGCGTTTATTTTATGGGTCAATGGATTCGCCATGGAGGTTATTACCCAACATGGTTGCTAAGAATTTTTCGTAACGGCCTAGGTCGCTGTGAAACTCTTTTTATGGATGAACATATTGTTGTGTCAGAAGGAAAAACTATCTCTATTCATGAAGATATCATTGACAAAAACAATAAAGACCTAACCTTCTGGACAGAAAAGCATAACGGATACGCTTCCAGAGAAGTAAAAGACATATTAAATAAAGAAAAACCAAATGGTGCAAACAAGACTCCTGAACTCGTTAATGCCTCAATGACAGGACATCAAGATTCAACCAAACGTTTGGCTAAAGACAATCTTTATCTTCGCTTACCATTGTTCATAAGGCCGTTTCTCTATTTTATTTATCGATATTTCATAAAACTAGGCTTTCTAGATGGAAAACGCGGCCTCATCTTTCATTTTCTGCAGGCCTTTTGGTACAGATTTCTAGTAGATGCCAAGCTTTATGAATATCGCTTACAGGAAAAATATAGGTCCCATGAATAGATGCCCGTAACATCGTCAACATCACAAAGCTAGCTGTTGGTAGCAGATAGTTAAATAATCCTCTAAAATATCCTATGCAGTAAATTTGTAAAAAACAATATTATAATAAGCTTATTTACTTTTAACAATCGTCAGCTTTTTCATTAGGATAACCATGTATATTATCGGTATCAACGCATTTCACGGAGACTCTTCCGCCTGCATTATAAAAAATGGTCAGCTAATAGCCGCTGTGGAGGAAGAGCGTTTTCGTCGCATAAAACACTGGGCAGGTTTCCCATCTGAATCCATTAAATATTGTCTTAATGAGGCAGGAATATCTCTAAAAGATGTTGAACATGTAGCGGTTAATAGTGATCCTAAAGCTAATCTTTTAAAAAAAATTACCTTCACTTTAAAAAATAGGCCAGATTTTAAATTAATTATCGACAGAATAAAAAACAAAAAAGCACGATCCAGTATTGAAGCGGAATTAAAGAATACTTTTCCAGATGGGAAATTTAATGGCACAGTTCATCATATTGAACATCATTTAAGTCATCTAGCGTCTGCACATCTAGTCTCTCCTTATGAGGCTTCTGTTACTATCTCAGTTGATGGTTTTGGTGACTTTTCCAGTGCAGCATGGGGTATTGGCAAAAAAAATAAGATACAAGTTGACCATCGAGTTAACTTTCCTCATTCATTAGGGATTTTCTACCAGGCACTGACCCAATTTTTAGGCTTTCCCAACTACGGTGATGAATACAAAGTAATGGGGCTCGCTCCATATGGAAAACCTACCTATCTTGAAAAGCTCCGTGATGTAGTTAAGTTAAAACAAAATGGAGAATTTCAATTAAACCTGAAATACTTCCGTCACCACAATAAAAAAGTCGAGTATGAATGGGAAGGTGGCTCACCCTCTGTTGGTCAATTATTTGCAGAAGGAAAACTTGATGAACTACTAGGGCTTCCACAACGTGATCCTTCTGATGAACTAGCTCAGGAACATATGGATCTTGCGCATTCGATACAAGCAATGTATGAAGAAGCTTTCTTTAATCTTCTGGACGCTGCGCATAATAAATATAAAATTGACAATCTGACACTTTCCGGAGGTTGTGCGATGAACTCTGTTGCTAACGGAAAGGTTTATCGTCGCTCAAAATTCAAAAATGTCTACATTCAATCTGCTGCAGGTGATGCCGGTGGCGCTATCGGTGCCGCCTATATTGTTGCCAGTAAAACAGGTGATTTATCACAGCCTTATTACATGAATCATGCCTATTGGGGACCCGGTTACTCAAATGATTACGTAAAATCATTATTAGATTCAGAGTCAAAAAATCTAGATCCAGAGCATTTCATTATAAAACAACTTGATGATGTGACAGAATTATGCACACATACAGCCAAGGCCATATCCGAAGCTAAAGTTGTAGGCTGGTTTCAGGGGCGTCTGGAATGGGGACCACGAGCATTAGGCAATCGCTCTATCGTCTGCGACCCCCGTCGCGCTGATATGAAAGACATTCTAAATCTAAAAATAAAACGTCGCGAATCGTTTAGACCATTTGCACCATCGATCTTACGAGAAAATGTGTCAGAATGGTTTGAGGAAGATGATGATGTTCTTTTCATGATGCAAGTATTCCAAATTCGCGAAGAGAAAAGAAAACAAATACCTGCTGTCTCCCATGTTGATGGCTCAGGCCGCCTGCAGACCGTACTAAAAAGCACTAATCCAAGATACCATCAACTGATTAGCGCCTTCAAACAAATTACTGGCATACCGATAATACTCAATACATCATTCAATGAAAACGAACCCGTTGTATGCAAACCCGAAGAAGCTCTTGCCTGCTTCTTAAGAACTAAAATGGATATTCTAGTACTTGGGAATTACTATATTGAAAGAAAATATTAATCAATCTATCGGTAGGACACCATATCTATGGAAAAGCATGGTTATAATTTGCAAAAAACCATAAGCATGCATTAAAAAACAGCAAAACAATGAAATATATCCATACACTTACTGGATTAAGAGGTTTGGCCGCATTAATGGTTTTTGTTTCACATGCTGCGAATGAAACTTTATTACCTAACATTTGGTCTAAGGGCTTTGGTCAAACAGGCGTGATGATATTTTTTGTATTAAGTGGTTTTTTGATGACTCACCTGTATGTCCATGAAGATTTTAACCGAACAAATGTAATTAAATATTCATTAGCAAGAATTGGACGAGTCTTCCCCCTATACCTGATTTTATTGGCTATCTCGTTAATTATCACAAAATATATCTATAGTGACTTTTATTACAAACTAGATAATATATCCCAATCAATAAATGCATTCCTATTTATTGAAGCACCCTATGCCTTCTGGACTATTCCCGTTGAGGTTCAATTCTATTTGATTTTTATAGGGTTTTGGTTCGTACATAAAAGAAGCCCTTCTCCTATTACTCTTGTTTTATTTGTTACAGTAACAATGCTACCAAGCGTAATTCTATACATAGGTTTTTCCAAGTTACCAAGATTTGTATCGTTATATTCTTACGCATTCTTTATTGGCGTAGCAACCGCCTTATATCAAGAAAGAATAAGAAACAATAAATTAATAAAAA
The DNA here is from genome assembly GCA_026196545.1 of Gammaproteobacteria bacterium. Lineage (GTDB taxonomy): Bacteria > Pseudomonadota > Gammaproteobacteria > SZUA-229 > SZUA-229 > LH-M37. Next base: position 3,687 of record JAPHSZ010000230.1, on the reverse strand, counting down.
AATACGCATCAGCTACAGGATATCCTCTAGTCATACTTCTATTATTCATTTATACACCTTTTAACCGAGAGCAATTTGAACTTACTTATTTTGAAAGCACATATTTAAGAACCTGGGGAGACCCCATTACATGGCTAATAGTTTACGGGGTATTTATTTGCGCCATATTAAATACCAGGAGCATGGCATTTCTGAACTATAAACCTTTTGTATATCTCGGTGGCATTTCTTACGGTTTCTACCTTATGCACTATCCAATATTAATGTATTTCAAAGACATGAAAATAAATTCAGCACTGCAACTTATTTTTGCTTTTACCGTAACGACGATATTGTCACATATCTCCTACCACTACTTTGAAAAACGTTTGGGAAAGAAAATCAAAAACACAATTTATTGCAACAAAATATTAACATAAAGCGTACTAATTCATAAGCAGATATCTTTAATAGCAATAACATGAACCATCACAAGCCCTTTATTCTGTTCGCCATCTGCATAATTCTATCATTCGCTTTTGGAGTAACAACGGTACAGTACAAGCTATTTCCATATAATCACTTGCTCGCAATTAAAAATTTTATAACGCTATATATTGACCCTAAGTCAGTACATTCAGATTACTTCTACCACAAAAAATCGTTTTTTGAGCAGCACGGAAATCATAATTACCATTCAGTCTTTATCGGTGACAGCATTACTGACAATGCTGAGTGGGAAGATTTGTTCCCTTCTATTAAAATAGCGAATCGTGGAATTGGAGGTGACCGAACAGATGGTGTACTCAAAAGACTTGATAGCATTTACTCTACCCACGCCCGTAAAGCATTCATAATGATAGGCATCAATGACTTAAAATCTGGTCGTGAGATTAATGATATTTTAAAAAACTATAAGGAAATCACTTCTAGCCTGGCAAATCATGGAATACATACATATATACAATCCACCCTATTTACTGGCAATAAAGACAGTAATCTAAATAAAAGAGTGAATCTACTAAACATTAAACTAAATAAATTATCAATCAATAACGATACAATTACATATATTGACCTAAATTCAGCTCTTGCGAGTAACTACTACCTTGACGAAGCTTTTTCAAGAGATGGCATACATCTCAATGGCGAGGGCTATAGGGTTTGGAAGGAAGTCATAAAAAATTATATAATGGAGTAATTCTTTACCTGTCAACATATAAACTAAAATTATGGTAAATTTGCAATCTGATCTATAAATATAAAATTTCTACTTGCACCCCACACTTACACCCAATATTACGAAAAGAGACGAACAATAATGAGAAAGGTCGTTAAGTTATTCACTAACCCAGCTAAATATCTTCCAATCCTTACCAACAGAATACAAAAGCGCCTATGCTCATTTTTCCAAGACACTCCTTTTTTCATGCAAGGCCAAATGGATATCAACCCAAAGTCTGCCTGGCACTCCGAAGATTTTAGAAAATTAACCGGTGGTTACTACCCTAAAGATGACCATAGTGTCCGAGAAATTTTTAATCTTGAGCCCTGGGATAACACTCGGCGCGACATGCTAACACTCTTATTAAGGACATTGCTTGACAAAAACATAAAAGGTGACATTGTCGAGCTTGGCGTATACAAGGGATTAACAGCAAAATTGATCCATCATTATATGCCTGAACGAAAGCTCCACCTATTTGACACATTCGAAGGTTTTTCTGAAAGAAGCGTAGTGGCCGAAAACAACAACACTGGCCACAAAATATCAGGGAAGCATTTTTCAGACACATCACTAGATGCAGTAAAAAGCTATATTTCACAAAAGAACAATAACATCTCTTTTTATAAAGGCTATTTCCCAGAAACCATCCCTGAAAATTTTGGTGATATTGAATTTGCTTTTGTGCATCTTGACGCTGATTTATATGAACCAATATTTGAAGCTCTAAAATTCTTTTACTCCAGAATGGTAAAAAATGGCATGATCATGGTACATGACTATAATGCCTGGCCCGGAGCAAGAAAAGCAGTAGATGACTTTTTCTCTGATAAAAATGAGCTACCAATACCTATGCCAGACAAAAGCGGTTCAGTGCTCGTAGTTAAGCAATAACCACTGTAGCTTTAACAGGCAATATAAGCAGCCACCCATCAAAAAACTAGAGCTTGCTAATATGATAAAATCACAGCTTGTATCATTGCTAATATTAGCTTAACAACAGTTATAAGATTCAATATCTTCTCTACGGGGCAATATTTTGATAATTTTTGAAAAGGTGAAATTTAAATGAGTAATCTCTGGACATGCCCAATATGTGATAAAAAACAAGAATATAATATTATTGCTGATATTGTGTGGGAAACAGAGATTCCAGGGCCTGACAAATACAATGTCATTAAATGTGAGAATTGCTCAATTGATGTATCAGATCCTATCCCTTCTGACGATGTATTGAATCAATACTATTCTAATTATGGGCCAACGCAAACGGATAATTTAAAATATCGAGCTGAAAAATTAATAGATCTAAATGATCCTATTGTTGATTATTTAGTATCACATCATAAAGGTAATAGTGATATCAAATTTCTCGATTATGGATTTGGTGCCGGTGCATTCGCAATAAACCTGGCATCCAAAGGACATGATATTACTGGTATTGATTATAGCGCCCAGAATATAGATCAATTGAATAACTATTGCAGAGAAAATAATCTTAATATTGAAACACATAATATTTCTGAAAAAGGATGGGAAGAAATAAATGATAAAAAATTCAATTGTGTTACTTTATTTCAAGTTATAGAACATCTTCAGGATCCTGTTGAAACTCTTAAAAAATTAAATGCACTTCAAAATACTGGGGGAAGCATATATATAGAATGCCCCAACCAGGATGGGTTATTTTTTAGATTGAAAAACAAGATACGATCATTTATTGATCGTAAATATATGTGGGGTTCATTAAGTCCTCCACAACATCTGTTTGGATTTAATAAAAGATCTTTGGGCATGGCTCTTAATGCTGCTGGCTATAAGGTCATAGAAATAGGAGATTATAGAGTAGCTGACAAAACTCATGCGCCTGAGACTGCTTATTGGTACCCTTCAATTTGGGAGTGGCTCACGGATAAAAAGAAAAGAACCTTTTATGGCACATCTAAAATGCTAATACGTCTAGCTGACTATCCTTCATCAAAAATTTTAAAATCAGGAGGTGGGCTGTTTGCGCTGGCCATAAAAAAATAGCCTTAATCTCTTGCACTAAAGTTATTGGAGTCTAGCATTCATAATGCTAGACCACACTGGGAAGTAAACTCTGACCATCAGTAAACACTAAAAACATAGCCGCTTATATCCACCCTAAACCGCAAATATAATTCCTTCATAAGCTTTTAGGTTAAAAAACAAAAAGAGCATCACATCCTTTCCTGGAATGTGATGCTCTTTTATGACTCTAAGCTATTTTAAGGTTTGGTAGTAACACTAAAAGTCGCAAAGACACCACCTATAGTAAGCACAGTATCCGTCTGAGTGCTATTAGTGGACGCACTAGTCTGGCGAAGCAGCACACGACTTAAGTTGCTGACCGTACCAGGTGCTGAAGTCCATGCACCACCATCAATACTGTACTCACCACCTGTTACAGATATTGGTGCATCGTCAGTAATACCAGAAACCTGAATACTATTGGTTGAATT
>JAPHSZ010000061.1 GCA_026196545.1 Gammaproteobacteria bacterium | reverse complement strand
CCGTAAACTGCGCGAGATTGAAGATGCCAATGGCCGTGACCGCGCCGGGCCAAAATTCTCGTCAAGGACGCTGGATCTGGACCTGCTGCTCTACGATGACCTGATCCTGAATGAAAATGGCCTGAAACTGCCACGGGAAGAAATTCTGCACAATGCCTTCGTGCTCTGGCCGCTGGCCGAAATCGCCCCTGATCTGGTGCACCCCGAAGTGGGCAAAAGCTACGGCGAACTGTGGCAGGCCTTTGACAGGAGCAAGGAAAACCTGCAACCCATTGAATTTGAGTTTGAATAAAGAGACACCGTAAATATGATCATCACTCTTTCACCCTCCAAGGGCCAGGACTTTGAAACCCCGGCCAAAACCAAAAAGCACACAACCCCGGCAGCGCTGGATGACTCACAACTGCTGATCAAGGAGCTGCGCAAAATCAATAGCGGCGAACTGCAGGACATGATGAGCATCAGCGAAAACATTGCCAGGCTGAACGTTGATCGTTTTAAGAAATTCAAAACCCCGTTTACCACCAGCAATGCCAAACAGGCGATCTTTGCCTTCAAGGGTGATGTCTACAGCGGTATCGACATTGAAAACTTCAGCGCTGATGATCTGGCCTATGCGCAGAAGCACTTGCGTATTCTTTCAGGTTTGTATGGTTATCTGCGGCCATTAGACCTGATTCAGCCCTACCGACTGGAGATGAAAACCAAACTTGAAAATCCACGCGGCGATAACCTTTACCAGTTCTGGGGCGATAGCATCACTGAACGGCTCAACAAAGAGTTGGTTAAACAGCAGGAACCGGTACTGGTCAACCTGGCCTCCAATGAATACTTCAAGGCAGTTAAGCCAAAGCGGCTAAAAGGTCGTTTGCTCAACATCAACTTCAAGGAAACCAAAGATGGCAAGACAAGAATCGTTGCCATCTACGCCAAACGTGCCCGTGGCATGATGACCGATTACATCCTGCGTAATCGTATTGAAAAGCCTGAAGACCTGAAAAAGTTTAAACAGGGCGGTTATAGATTTTCTAAAGCCGACTCTGATGACAGGCAGTGGACTTTTGTACGGCCGCAGCCAGAGAAATAATTGATTTTAGAAAAGGAGAGTTTCATGAACGACCAAAAAATAAAAGTGCGCGTCACCGAAACCGACATGGTTATGGAAGTGACGGTTTTTAGTAAGCGTGAAGGCAGTATAGAAGTGGTTCTGGGTGAAGGTGTGCACAGTGTGAAGTGTGAGTTGCTGCCAACCCCCAATGGTATGGCCTATGTGGGTTCTGCCATGGGGCGCGAAATTGTCTATGAGCGTAGCCGTGATGAAGTAAGGGCTGATCTTGAAATCGAAAACCACGATTATCGGGATTCAAGAAGGCGATAGAATTAGATTCAGGCGCTTGGTAAAAAATAGTTTTAGGTTATAGATGTAGAGTAGATACTTTATTAATACTGATATTTTTTATCTTTTGTTTTTAGCCTTTTTTAATTTCGCTGTTTCTTCTTTTAATTTTTTCTTCCTCAGTGCGTCCTTTTCTTTTTCTTTTTTCAGTAAGGCTTTTTCTATCTGGGCGGCTTTTTTAAGTTCAGCCTGTGCAGCTTTGAGTTGTTTTTGAATCTCTTTTAGTTCTTCTTCTGAATCATCAACGACTGATTTTACCGCTGCTTTTTTTACGGGCATTTTTTTCTTTATTACTTTCTTTTTAACAACCCCGGATAATGCTCGTTTTTTACGTGCCGGGCGTTTGGGTTTTTCTTCTTCGGCCTGGGTGCGAATGATCTCAGGTCGCTTCTGGCTTTTCTTTTTGCGTTCTTCGTTGATCGCCTGCGCGATGGAGATCGATTGCAGGTTTACTTTTTTCGAGCGCATGCCACGCAGGGCGGATTTGATGCGTTTGGCGACTTCTTCAACGGTGCCCTGGGCATCGATGATGTGGAGCTTGTTCTGTTTTTTGTAGAGTTCACTGAGCGGCTGTGTTTGGGTGTGGTGGATGCGCAGGCGGCGATCAATGGTTTCTTCGTTGTCGTCTGCACGATGATGCAATGGGCCGCCGCAACTGTCGCAACGGCCATCGATCATCGGCGGGTTGGTGAAGCTGTTAAATAGCTCGTTACAGGATACGCAGGTGAGTCGCCCGACCATGCGCTGCATGATCACGTCAAAATCAATATCTAACTGCAGTACTACGTCAATCGGGCGTCCCAGATTGTTGAGCAGGGTGTTTAGCTCCTCTGCCTGTATGATGTTGCGTGGAAAGCCGTCGAGAATGAAACCGTTTTCGGCATCTGGCCGGGTGATGCGCTCGCGTATCATGCCGATGACGAGGTCATTGGGTACCAGCTGGCCGGCATCCATGATGGCTTTGGCCTGACGACCCAGTGGTGTTTGGGCGGCGATGGCTGCGCGTAACAGGTCGCCGGTAGCAACCAGTGGGACATTGTATTTTTCAATCAAATATCTGGCTTGTGTGCCTTTACCGGAACCCGGAGGACCGATTAGTACTATGCGCATGCAGTTTCTCCATTTTGCCTGTTGGTCAGGCATTCTATAGATTGCAGAGTGATTGTCGAGCCTCTGGCGGCTTAAACCCTATATAATTGGAGCAATTTTTGATTTAGATGGTAAAATTAGGCGTTTAGGCAGTTTTTGATGTGTTTTGGTGATCACGTAATGTTCAGAAGGTGGAGCTAATCCAGTGGCCTACCGTGCGCCCGTAGGTGATTACTCATCTGAATCCCGTCTGTTTAAACATCGTGCAAACGTGGCGGCGTTGATCTGTTTTTTGATGGTGGCGGGTTTGTTTGTGCGCCTGGCCAAGTTACAGATAGTCGATTACGCCCATTTTTCTGATTTATCTGAAAATAACCGGGTTCGTCTGATGGCATTGCCGCCAAATCGTGGCCTGATCTATGACCGTAATGGTCTGATACTGGCTGAAAATCGCCCTACCTTTCATCTGGAACTAGTCCCCGAGCAGATCGATGATCTGGAAGCAACGCTGGAAGATTTGAGTGAAATTGTTAGTTTG
>JAPHSZ010000194.1 GCA_026196545.1 Gammaproteobacteria bacterium | reverse complement strand
GAACTGTGTGCACAGGCAGCGCATATCCCGGTTCATCTGGGCAGCATGGCCTTCGCCATGGCTGGCCTTGTGCAGGCCATCGACTGGCATCCGGGCGACATGGTCGTGGTCAACGACCCGTTCATGGGCGGTACCCACCTGCCCGATGTCACCATGATCATGCCGGTGTTTATTGATAATGAACTGGCTGGATTTGTCGTAAACAGGGCGCATCATGCCGATATCGGTGCGGATACCCCGGGTTCGATGCCATTATCGAGCAGTCTGCAGCAGGAAGGTGTGGTGATCTCGCCGACCAAACTGATCGAAGCCGGTGAGCTTGATGCGGTGCAGTGGGCCGAGCTGATGTCAGTGATGCGCAACCCGGTCGAATCGATGGGCGACTTCAATGCACAGATCGCTGCCAACCGCCGCGGCCACGACCGCCTGCGGGCACTGATTAATAGTATGGGTGCAGCTGATTACCAGAATGCCCTGCTCGCACTGAATAATTACGCCGAACAACTGGCGCAGGCCAGCTTCGCAGAAATCGCCGAGGGTGAATATTCTTTCCGCGATGTGCTCGATGATGACGGCCTCGGCCATGAGAATATTGAAATTAGAACCACGCTGAGCGTTCAGCAGGGCAAAATCAGCCTCGACTTTACCGGTACCGCGCCGCAGGTCAACGGCAACGTCAACTGCCCGCTGTCAGTCACCGCCGCTGCGGTCTATTATGTGTTCCGTTGCCTATTGCCGCCGCAAACACCTGCCTGTGCCGGCAGCTTCCGCCCGATCAAAATCAGCGCACCTGCAGGCTGCCTGCTCAATGCCGAATACCCGGCCGCGGTTGCTGCCGGTAATGTCGAAACCAGCACCCGTATCGTCGATGTCGTGCTCGGCGCACTGGCGCAGGCGATCCCGGAAAAAATCCCCGCCGCCAGTCATGGCAGCATGAACAACATCGCTATGGGTAGCGCCGGAGATGCACAATACCCCGCCTGGGATTATTATGAGACCATCGGCGGCGGCATGGGTGCGAGTGCAGCAAGTGACGGCCAGGATGCAGTACAAACTCACATGACCAATACCCTGAACACGCCAATCGAATCGCTGGAAATGAATTATCCTTTGCGTGTTAAACGCTATCAGATTAGATGTGGTTCCGGTGGTGCAGGCAAACATCACGGTGGTGATGGACTGGTTCGTGAGTTTGAGTTTCTGGCACCGACTGAGGTGACAGTGTTGTCAGAGCGTCGACGGCATGCGCCATGGGGAATTGCTGGGGGTGGTTTTGGTAAAGTGGGTGAGAATCGCCGTGGTGAGAAACAATTGCCGGGCAAGTTTCACCGGCGTTTTGAGAAAGGTGATAGGCTAACGATAGAAACGCCGGGTGGTGGTGGGTTTCTATCAGTAGCAAAATAGAAAAAATTAGTGGCAGAGAAAAACCATGTGCGGCATTTGCGGTGAACTAAGATTCGACAATACCAGCCCCGACCTGGCGCGTATCGAGCGCATGAAGGCGAAGCTGGTACAGCGTGGCCCGGACAGCGAAGGCAGTTATGTTAATGACGCTGTCGCTTTAGGTCATCGTCGCCTGGCGATCATTGATTTATCCAACAGGGCCGCGCAGCCGATGGTCGATGAAGCCAAGGGCATCGCGCTGGTATTCAATGGCACCATCTACAACTACCCCGAGCTTCGGGAAGAGTTACAGGGCAAAGGCCATACCTTTAAATCCACCGGTGATACTGAAGTCATTCTAAAGTCTTACATGGAGTGGGGTGAGGCCAGCCTGCAACGCCTGCACGGCATGTTTGCGTTTGCGATCTGGGATGTAAATAAAAAACAGCTGCTGGTCGCGCGTGACCGCGTTGGCATCAAACCACTTTATTTTTCCCAGACCGATGAGCGCCTGCTATTTGCCTCGAACACGCAGGCGTTGATTCATGCCGATGATGGTATTGATAAAAATATTGATGCCGCTGCTCTGCATAATCTGTTCAGTCTGCATGCAGTGGTGCCGGCGCCGCGCACGATTCTAAAAGGCATTCGTAAGGTTAAACCTGCGCACTACATGGTGTTCAAACAGGACGGTAGTGTCGAAGAAAAACGTTACTGGACACTGACAGCAAAACGCCGGGCCAAGCAGATGTCCGAGCAGGACTGGGTTGAGGCGATTCGTGCCTCGCTGAAAAAATCGGTGGAGCGCCGGGTGAAGATTGCCGATGTGCCGGTGGGGGTTCTACTCTCCGGCGGTATCGATTCGAGCCTGCTGGTCGGCCTGCTGGCCGAGGCCGGGCAGAAAGGCCTGAAAACTTTTTCGGTCGGCTTTGAAGACCAGCCCGAGGAGAAGGGTAACGAGTTTGAATACTCCGATGCGGTGGCTGAGCATTTCAATACCGAGCACCACCGTTTTCTGGTGCCAAATGATCAGGTGCTGCCAAAATTACCCGAAGCCTTCGCGCACATGGCTGAGCCGATGTTTGGCCAGGATGCGGTCGCGTTTTACCTGCTCTCCGAAGTGGTCTCCAAAGAGGTTAAAGTGGTGCAGAGCGGCCAGGGGGCGGATGAGGTCTTCGGCGGTTATTTCTGGTACCCCCGCATGCAGCACTCGATCACGCCGGGGGTGAAGCGTTTCTCTGAGCACTATTTTGACCGCGACCATGATGAGTACCTGGAAACCGTCGATAGCCGTTTCCATGGCGAAGACGTGACTTCACAGATGATGGCTGATCTGCTTGATGGTTTTGAGGCCGATGAATACCTTGACCGGGTGCTGGCCGCCGATGTCACCACGCTGATCGTCGATGACCCGGTCAAGCGTGTTGATAATATGACCATGGCCTGGGGGCTGGAGGCGCGCGTGCCGTTCCTCGACCAGGAGCTGATCGAGCTGGCCGCGACCATGCCGCCGGAAATGAAACTGCCCAATGGTGGCAAGCACGTGCTCAAGGAAATGTCGCGCGGTTTCCTGCCCGACAGCGTGGTCAACCGCAGCAAGGCCTATTTCCCGATGCCGGCGCTAAAATATGTGCGTGGTGATTTTCTGGAATTCATGAAAGAGATTTTGTTCTGTGATGCTGCTAAAAAACGCGGCTTGTTCAATCCTGCCTACGTCGAAAAGCTGATGAAAAAACCGGAAGATTATTTCACCCGGCTACAGGGTAGTAAGCTCTGGCATCTGGCCGCGCTGGAACTCTGGCTACAGCAGAATGTCGATAAATAAGTGAATGGGTTACTTGAAAGCGGTTAATATGCCCCCATTTAACAATTTTCCCCGTTTATATAGAGGGTTTATTTGATCTCCGTAAAGAGATAACCTTCGCACAACATTAATTAAGGCAGGTATTAGAAATGGCAGATGTACTCGATCGTATCGATGAACAGGTAAAAGGCAACGCAGTGATGATTTACATGAAGGGTACGCCGCAGTTTCCACAGTGTGGTTTTTCAGGGCGTACAGTCGAAGCGTTGAAGCAGGTGGGCAAGGAGTTCGCTTATTGCAACGTACTGGCAGATCCTGAGATTTTTGAAAATCTGCCTCGCTATGCGGACTGGCCGACTTTTCCACAGGTTTACGTGAAAGGTGAGTTGATCGGTGGCTGTGATATTACGCTTGAGATGTTCGAGAGCGGTGACCTCAAAAAGATGATTGATGAGGCTTCAGCCGGTTAATCATTGATAAGGCCCGATTAAAAACGCCACCGTCAGGTGGCGTTTTTGTGTGTGCTCGAAATAAAAACAGGTTAGCTGATAATGCTGTTATCGCCCTGGTTAACCGCTTTGGTTAGATTCTCCTGAGTCATTTCCAGCATTTCTGTCGAGCTGATGGCATCGTCGCTACCTTTG
>JAPHSZ010000225.1 GCA_026196545.1 Gammaproteobacteria bacterium | reverse complement strand
TATACAGACGTTCAATTACAAGCGAATGTTTAGGAGTTAATTAATGGCTTTCACATATACAGTTGTTATTCAAGAGACAGAACCAACACAAATATCACCAGCTTCGTTTTGGATAAAACCTAGTCAAGGTATATTGACTATCTATTATCAAGATGGGGTTTTTCATCATCTAGCGGCAGGTAACGGCAATTTAGTTGCTTCGGATGGGACATTTTTCAGAACTGTTTCAGAAGGAACAACACCGCCAGTCTCTCCAAGTATTGGTGATTTATGGTTACAGACTGATCAAAATACTTACTGGGCTTGGCTTGGTCGCTGGTGTCCTATTGGGGGTGGCTGATGGCAGATTTAGTTATTTTATTTTCGGGTCAAGGCGATAATTTCCCTACAGCCGCTCAAGGACAGATGGCTTTACAGGCAAATACTGGTCAGTTATGGGGTTATCTTAATAATAGTTGGACATCTATAACTGGTGGTTCGCCATTCAATGTTGAAGTTCCTATGTCTGTTTTTATTAATGGGTATAATAGAGATTGTAGTATTAAAAATGGATCACTAAAAATACAGAATAAAATTACAAGCAAGGTAGATACTTGTACTTTTGTATTAACAGATAATGGTGATTTAACCATTAAGCCAGAAGTTGGGAATCAAATAGATGTGTTCGATTATAATTCTACATCCAAAATATACTCTGGTGAAATATCGACAATGACTCAAAGCGAAGAACAGGCTGAGGGGTTGTATAGATTTCAATATCAAATATCATCTGTAGATTATACTAAAAGATTAGAGAAAAGATTAGTTACGAAAGATTACACAAACGAGAAAGCTGGTGATATAATTAAGGATATTATAGATACTTACTATAATGAATTTAGTTATATTAATGTAGAAGACGGTCCAATAATTGATTATGTTTCATTTAGTTATATAGCTGGGAATAACGCAATAAAAAAGATAGCAAAATTGTCGGGATATGATTGGTACGTAGACCCCGTAAAAGATATTCATTTCTTTTTACCTTCGACTAATTATGCATCGTACCAAATAACTGAAAATTGTGAAAAATATATTATAACAAATAATAATAAATACATAGATTTTAAAGTTGGTGCTTTTGGTGGTGGAACAACTTATGCGGCAATAGTAGCAACTGGGGAATATACTAGAGGTGATACGGATGCAGACAGTGGGTCATTATGTGAGGCAATAAAGAATGCTTTACTTGCTCAACTAGCTATTGCATGGTCTGTAACTGCTAATAATAACGATACTTTCAATATCTCATATTCTGGGATAGGATTGTCTAAAGTAACTATTTATTTCGCTACAGGTGCTAATATTGTTAATAGTATTGCAGATACAATAGGGTTTAATAATACTGATTTAGTTGGATCAAATGGAAGTGATACTTTTGTAGCTGATATTATAAAATACGAAGTAAGCGGACATTATTATAATCTAAAAATTAAAAGAGATAAAACAAATTATAGGAATAAAATAGTCTTGCAAGGAAGCTATTACTTAGAGGCATTTAATAATGATATTCAATTAGCTGATGGCGAACAAACAACATTTAATCTCGCTTATGAGCCTTATAGTCCTGTATCGGTTTTCGTTGATACTGGTGGAGGATACGTCGCAAAAACTCTAGGTATAGATAATATAGATACAAGTGGTTATGATTTCGTTGTTAATCAGAGCGAGAAGTGTGTGCGTAACCTAGATTTAGCGACTTTAAATAATGGTGACAAAATAAAGGTAACATATTCTAAGAAGGTTAAGATTATAGTTGAGGATGAAGACACTACAAGTCAAACTGAAATTCAGGCTAGGGAGGGTGGCGATGGCGTATATGAATTCAAATTGAACGATGATACGATAGCAACTCTTGATTCCGCTAATGAAAGGATAGATGCAGAGATTGAGGACTTTAAAGACCCTCAAGTTTCTGGTTCTTTTACTACAGATCAAACGGGATATGAGGCAGGGCAATTGTTGAAAATTAAATTGCCTAATTGGGGTTATACTAACGAAGAATATAAAATACAAGCCGTTACTATTAATCCTAAATATCCAAAAAGTAGTGATGGCAGGGCTAGGGCTTATGTGAGATATACAGTAACATTTCGATCATTTGAAAGAAGTTTTAATCAATTTCTTTTAGAAATGTACAATAATAGTGTAAATAAAGAAATAATTGTTAAAGGAGATGAAAAGTATGAAACGTAAATTATTATTAAACTTATTGGGATTGTTTTTATTGGGAGGTGTGGCATCTGCAAAATATTACAGGACGTATGCTATATATTATGATAGCACAACAGTTAAGTCGGATATGTATTTGGATGGTAATTATTATCTTTTCAATTCGACTACTGCATTAACAGACGTAGCAGACAACGGAGCAGATCCGCTCACTTATGCGGATGTGGCTTTTGAAAGTGGCGGAACATACCCTTTGAAATTGTATAATGGTGATCTGAAGGTTGTTACTATTGGCTACGGGATTACTTTTCCTGATGGGTCTTTGCAAACAACAGCTGGTGTTGGTAGTGCATTTAATACTTTATCTTCAACTGGAACTATTGTGATAAACAGTGATAGCGATGCCAGTGGTAACGAAGATATATTATTCAGAACCAATGGTGCGACTCTTAACATGGAAATTGATGGAGCAAGTGGACATTTAAAAGTTCAGGATACAATTAGGGATTTGAGTGAAAGTCAAATAATGATTAGTAGAGATTCAATTAATGATATATTGAGGATTGGTGGCGGTTTAAGTACATGCAAAACTGTATTATATGGTGGTGCATCGGAACGAGTTAGAGTGTCTTCATATTCTGCAGTCGGGATTGGAACGACAACCCCCTTACCTGCAAGCATATTAGATGTCAATGGAAAGTTGTATCTGGAATCATCCGCTTATCTTAATTATGATAACTCTAATTATGAGATTGATATTAGTACAGATATTAATGTTAATGGGAATGTTATTATTGATAAAAGAATAATATCTAAGCTAAGCGGCATACCTCTTTTTAATAGGACATTTGGTCTTGATTATGTAAATAGAAAGGTTAGTGTTGAAGCTGAATACGATATACCAAGT
>JAPHSZ010000117.1 GCA_026196545.1 Gammaproteobacteria bacterium | reverse complement strand
GCTCATTTGATCAATCCGCGTGATGTAGTGCCTGAGTCGATTATGCCTTCTTATCCATGGCTGGAAGAAAATGAGCTGAGTGATCCATTGATTCAGGACAAGATGAGAGCCTTGATGGTAGTCGGTACGCCTTATACAGAAGATGACGTGGCAAATGCGCCCGCCGCACTGGAAGGCAAGAAAGAGATTGACGCGTTGATCACGTATCTACAGTCATTGGGTACCAAGGTTAAAGTGCGCCGATGATCACCGTGGTGCAAACAGTCTGGACCGTTGTTGCCTTTGTCATATTCGTTGGCATTGTGATCTGGGCATGGGGTAGTGGCCGTAAAGCCGATTTTGATAAAGCGGCGCGTATGGCACTGGATGACGATAAACCAATTAGTAATAGTGAAACAAATAATAATCAGGAGTAATCATGTCTGACTTTAACAGTGAATTCTGGAGCTGGTTTATCAGTGCCATTGCTTTGGGTGGTATAGTCTGGTTGCTTGTCCTGCTCCAGGTAAATCTTAAGGGTGCCAAATTATCCAAGGGCGATGAAGCCAAGCCAACCGGGCATGTCTGGGATGAAAATATTGAAGAATTGAACACACCATTGCCTCGCTGGTGGTTATACATGTTCTATATCACTATTGTGTTTGGTCTGGTCTATCTTGCGTTGTATCCAGGCCTGGGTACTTACTCGGGTATGCTGGGCTGGAGCTCGGTTTCTGAATATGAAACTGAAGTGGCGAAGGCCGATGCCGAATATGGCCCGCTGTATGAAAAGTTTATGGGTGAAGATTTGGCTGTGCTAGCAGCCAATGATGATGCAATGGCTACAGGCGAACGCTTATACCTGAACTATTGTTCGGTTTGTCATGGCTCTGATGCCGGTGGCGCAAAAGGCTTCCCTAATTTGCGTGATAGCGACTGGTTATACGGCGGTGAGCCTGAGACGATCAAGACAACGATCATGTACGGTCGCACCGGTGCGATGCCAGCCTGGAAAGATGCTTTAGGTGGTGATGAAGGTGTAGCTCAGGTCGCCGAGTACGTGCAGCAGCTTGCAGGTCGTGATGTTGATGCGGGGCTGGCTGAAGCAGGTAAGGCTAAATTTGATACCTTCTGTGTTGCCTGTCACACTGCGGAAGGGACTGGTAATACGGCTATGGGTGCGCCAAACCTGACTGACAATATCTGGTTGTATGGCGGTACATCCAAAGCCATTAAACAGTCGATTGCGATGGGTCGTGCCGGCATTATGCCTCCACACGCTGAGTTCCTGGGTGAAGCCAAGGTGCATATTCTGGCGGCCTATGTTTACAGCCTGTCACAGGGAAAATAAATAGTTGACTGTAGTGGGTCATTATGACCCGCAAAAGATGCCGTATCTGCTGTAGGTTTTTAAGCTTATGGAGATACGGCATTTTTAATTTTGCTGTAATATTAACGGCAATAAGACAACACTATTAAATAACTAATGACCGACCTTTCAAAAAAAGAAACAAATTCTTCGGTTTCTGACGATGTCGAGCAATCGCTGTACGCCAAGAGAATAAAAGTCTATCCGCGTGAAGTGCATGGCCTGTTTGCCGTGCTCAGGGTGATAGGGGTTTTTGTTCTGCTGGGCCTGTATTACATTATTCCATGGCTGGAGTGGGAAGGCACTCAGCTGGTTCTTTTTGACCTGCCTAATCGAAAATTTCATATTTTTGGTATTGTGTTCTGGCCTCAGGATTTTTTCTACCTGGCTATGCTGCTGATCATTGCGGCTCTGTCCCTGTTCTTTTTTACCGCCCTGGCCGGGCGCCTGTGGTGTGGTTTTGCCTGCCCGCAAACCGTCTGGACAGAAGTCTTTTTATGGATAGAAAGAAAAATTGAAGGTACCCGCCCGCAACAGATGAAAATGGACAAGGCGCCATGGACGCTCAAAAAAATTAGAATTAAAGCTACCAAGCATTTTATCTGGATTGTTTTTTCTCTCTACACCGGCCTGACTTTTGTTGGCTACTTTTCACCGATGAGAGAGCTGGCGGTGAATACTTTTAATTTTGATCTCGGGCCATGGGAGTGGTTCTGGATTCTTTTTTACAGTTTTGCAACTTACGGCAATGCGGGCTGGCTGCGTGAGCAGGTGTGTACCTATATGTGCCCCTATGCACGCTTTCAGAGTGCCATGATCGATAGCGACACCCTGATTATTTCCTATGATGCAGCACGGGGTGAATCGCGTGGTCCGCGTAAGAAAGGGATAGATCCCAAACAGCAGGGCCTGGGTGATTGCATCGACTGTACGATCTGTGTGCAGGTTTGCCCGACGGGGATCGATATTCGAAACGGGTTGCAGTATGACTGCATTGCTTGCGCTGCCTGTATTGATGCCTGTGATGATGTCATGGACAAGATGGGTTATGAAAAAGGCCTGATTCGTTACACCACTGAAAATATGTTGCATGGCCTGCAGGCACATTTTCTTCGTCCCCGGATTGTTGTTTATGGGCTCATTCTGCTGGCCATAACCGCGAGTACTTTTTATGCGATCGCCACTCGCGTACCGCTGGCGCTGGATGTAATGCGAGATAGAAACAGCCTGTATCGTGAGACCAATGAAGGCTTGATCGAAAATGTCTATATCATCAAAATTATGAACATGGACAGGGCCAGTCGCAGTTACCAGCTTTCTGTTACTGGTATGGAAAGCATAATTCTGGATATGGATGTAGCGCCGTCAAATATAGAAGTGGCGGCCGGTAGTGTGATTGAAATCCCATTGCGAGTCAGGGTGGATTCTGAGCACATCGAAAAGCGCAGTAATGCTATTCAGTTCCATCTCAAGGCCGATCAGGTTGAAGACCTTAATGTCACTGAAGAAGCTCGTTTTATAGGTCCTACGTAAATCATTATGAACAATACAACAGCACTTCCCTGGTATCGTTATCCCATGGTCTGGATGATGATTTTGATTCCTTTCTCAGCAGTGGTGATGGGGGTCGTTATGATCTGGCTGGCTGTGACTACGGATGATGGCCTGGTCGCGGATGATTATTATAAACAGGGTATGACCATCAATCGCAATTTGCAGCGTGATGCGCTGGCGAAGGAAAAGGGGATCAGTGCGCTGCTGGAAATGGACAGCTCAGAAGGCTGGGTCAAAATTAGTTTGAGCAAGGGCACATTGCAGGATTACCCGGACACGCTACAACTTAAATTTCAGTACGCGACACATGATCACAATGATGTACAGGTGGTGCTGAACCATGGTCAGAAAGACCAGTATATCGGTATGATTAAGCAGCCGTTGATTCAGGGTAAATGGTATCTTGAACTGACTGAGGGTGAATGGCGTTTAAATGGTCATATGAAAACCATGGGTGAGATTAAATTATCACTGGAGCCGTAGTGATATAAACGGATTGAAATAAAAAAGCCCCGCAGTGCGAGGCTTTTTTCATTTTTATATGACCAGGCTTTAGTGCCTGAAGTGGCGCATACCTGTGAGCATCATAATCATGCCGTATTCGTTAGCAGCGGCAATCACTTCATCGTCGCGCATTGAACCACCGGGCTGGATAACGGCGGTGATGCCGGCCTCATGGGCGGCATCGATACCGTCACGGAAAGGGAAGAAGGCATCGGACGCCATGACTGCGCCTTTGACTTCCAGTTTCGCGTGCTCGGCCTTGATGCCGGCGATGCGTGCACTGTTGATGCGGCTCATCTGACCAGCACCCACGCCGATAGTCATGCTGTCCTTGCCGTAAACAATCGCGTTGGATTTGACGTACTTGGCTACGCGCCAGGTAAACAGCATGTCAGTGATTTCTTTTTCAGAAGGCTTGCGCTCACTGACGATGTCCATGGTATTGAATAAGTCCAGGTCAGCATCCTGCACAAGCAGGCCGCCATTAACGCGTTTGTAATCGAGTCGGGTAGCGATATTATCAATATCCCACTGGCCGCATTCCAGCAGGCGTACGTTTTTCTTTTCAGCGACCGCGTCCCTGGCGTCCTGAGAGATACTGGGGGCAATGATGACTTCGACAAACTGTCGGTCGACGATGGCTTTGGCGGTCTCGCCATCTAGCTCACGGTTGAAAGCGATAATGCCACCGAAGGCTGATTCCGGGTCGGTGCTGTAAGCGCGGTTATAGGCCTCGAGCAGTGTAGTGTTGACGGCAACGCCACAGGGGTTGGCGTGTTTCACAATCACGCAGGCAGGGTCCTTGAACTGCTTGACGCACTCCAGTGCCGCATCGGTATCACCGATGTTATTGAAGGAAAGTTCCTTGCCCTGAATTTGTTTAGCGGTAGCGATACAGGCTTCGGTTGAAGCCGGGTCGATGTAAAAAGCGGCAGCCTGGTGCGGGTTCTCACCGTAACGCATTTCCTGTGCCTTGTTGAACTGTAAATTGATGGTACGAGGGAATTCGTCTTTGGTTCCATCCTGCTTGATGAGCCCCAGATAATTGGCAATCATGCCGTCATATTTCGAGGTGTGTTCAAATGCCTTGACGGCCAGATCAAAACGGGTGGCATCAGATACAACACCTTCGCTGGTCTTCATTTCATCAAGCACACGATCGTAGTCAACAGGGTCAACGACGATGCTGACATAAGCATGGTTCTTCGCAGTAGCACGCACCATAGCGGGGCCACCGATATCGATATTTTCAATCGCATCGTCGAGTGAACAGTCCTCTTTGGCGACGGTGGCTTCGAAGGGGTAGAGATTAACCACGACCAGGTCGATGGGTGCAATATCGTTATCCTTCATCACGCTATCATCTATGCCGCGGCGACCCAAAATACCACCGTGGATTTTTGGGTGCAGGGTTTTGACCCGTCCGTCCATGATTTCAGGAAAGCCGGTGTGCTGTGAGACTTCCTTGACCGGTATAAATTCATCAAGCAGTAATTTGGCAGTGCCACCCGTTGACAGGATTTCTATTCCCTGTTCGTGCAGGGCCTTGGCGAATTCAACGATGCCAGCTTTATCAGAAACGCTGATGAGGGCGCGTCGAACCGGACGCTGGTTTGAATCGGTCATTATTGGTCTCGTCTGTGAATAATACAAAGCCGGGCATTATACCGGAGAATGGCGGCTTCGTGGAGACAAAGCCGGGGTGAAATGGTATTAATCCAGGTTGTAGATGCGTAGTTTTTTACGCAGGGTACCGCGGTTCAGTCCCAGGTATTCAGCCGCACGCGACTGGTTGCCACCGGTGTGTTCAAGCACGGTTTCCAGCAGCGGTAGCTCGATCTGGCTCAGCACCATGGCGTACATTTTGCTGGGCTCGGTATCTTCGAGTTCGTGCAGATAGCGTTTGAGGGAGCTTTTTACGGCGTCATAGATTTGAGAGCCCTGTTGGGTGCCACCAGGCTCTTCATTATTTTCCAGATGCCCGTCAATAGGGTAAATGTTCTGTGCGCTCATGCTGCTGGTAATCTCCCTCTGCTAGCAAAAAATTTTATTGTTTTTTCCAGTTGAATCTCTGCGGATTCGACGTTGTTAATTTTTTTTCTAAACGACTCAACTTCGGCAGTGATACCAGAGTTTGTCTCAACTGACTGATTAAACAGATGTTTGCAATACCAGCCAATGTGTTTGCGGGCAATGCGTACCCCGGCGACTTCACCGTAAAAATCATACAGGCTTTTGAGGTGTTTATTCAATAGCAAAATGACCTCTTTTTTACCTGGATCAGGTAATTTTTTTCCATGCTCAAGATAGTGCAGAATCTCCCTGAAAATCCAGGGCCTTCCCTGTGCGCCGCGTCCAATCATGATGGCATCGGCACTGGTTTGTTTGAGTACCATGGCGGCTTTTTCGGGGGAAACAATGTCACCATTGGCAATAACGGGGATGTTGATGTGTGACTTAACTTCAGCGATGGTTTCGTATTCAGCCTTGCCTTTAAAGGCGCAGGCGCGGCTGCGTCCATGAATGGTCAGAGCCTGAATGCCTTCGGCCACGGCAATGTTGGCAATATTCAGGGCGTTACGGTTATCGCGGTCCCAGCCGGTGCGTATTTTCAGGGTCACGGGCACATCAACGGCACTGACCACGGCCTTTAAAATATCGGCTACCAGTGACTCGTCTCTCATCAGTGCAGAGCCGGCCATCACCCGGCATACTTTTTTTGCAGGGCAGCCCATGTTGATGTCAATGATCTGGGCGCCGTTGTCGACGTTGAACTGTGCGGCTTCGGCCATCTGGACAGGATCGGTGCCGGCTATCTGTACGCTACGGGGTGAAATCTCACCCGTGTGGTCGAGCCGGAGCTGGGTTTTGCGAGAGTGCCACAGGTGTTTTTGCGAGGTCACCATTTCAGAGATGGCCAGGGCGGCACCCTGTTCACGGCAGAGCATGCGAAACGGGCGGTCGGTGATGCCTGCCATGGGCGCCAGTATCAAGGGGTTTTCGAGTGTGTAGGGGCCAATTTTCATCAGGCGCGGGATTTTGCCAGATAGTGACGAGTTTGAAAATCAGGGACCGATGAGTGGCCTACAGGAAGCTGAACTCGTAGGTCATCGCCTGTTTACCCGGATCCTGAATTTCCATGTTGAAGTCAACGGATTTTTTTGGCGCCATTGGTTTTAGCCTGGTTGCTTCAATCTGCAGGTAATCTTTGGGGGTAAAAATGCGTGAAGCAATGATTTCCCCACGGACATCAGAAAAATCAATCAGTATGTCTGGATAAGGCTGTTCGAACTCGGCGTGATTGATGAGCGTGCCCGAAATCATCAGTGCATTTTTGACATTGGGGTGCGTGTAGATGTTACGTGTGATCATCTCGATTTCACTCAGCTCGCGCAACTCCATCAGGTCGCAATCTGCCATGTCGCAGAACTGGGTGACCAGCGGGCGTAGCTGGGGATTGCTGATCAAGTCATTGCGGTTGAACCAGATGTATTCAATGAACAGGGTGGCGGTGAGCGCCAGAATGGCCAGGCTCCACGCTATATCACGCCACAGAGAATAAGTGTTGTGCAGCTCGGGAATGCGGTACTCGTCGGGAATGAGCTTGCTCTGCACGCCTTCAAACAGGGTATTGTCCATGTTTGACTCGGGTTTGCTGCCAGTGCTGTCTGCCTTGGCCGGTGTGGCAGCAGGGGCGACCGGTTTGGCTTCAGCCTTAGTTTGCTCTGGCTCTTTTATAGGCGCTACCGGTTCTGGCTTGGCTGTTATTTTGCTGACAGGGGGCTTGGACTCGGGTTTCGGTATCGGGGTTTCAGTAGCTACTGCTGTGGCTTTTTTTGCTTCAGGTTCGGCTTTTTTTGTCTCTGCCGGTTCTGTAAACAAATCGGGCTGGGCATTAGCATCAGAAGCAGCCTCACTTACTGGTGATGTATCCCTGCTTTCAGCGACCGGCGGTTCAGTTTTTTGTTCAACTTTTGATTCGGTTGCAGCGGTCTTGCCCGGCCTGGCCTGTTGTTCAACAGGCGCTTGTGTTTTTGCTGTTGGATTTTGAGCGGCCGGTTCTTTTTTAGCCGCGGGTAGATCCGTTTCCAGTGCATTAAACACTTCCTTGCAAATACCACAGCGCACATAACCATCAGCAGCTTTTAGATGCTCATTGGATACCTTGAAAACGGTCTGGCAGTGTGGACATATGGTTTGCATGGTGACGTATGATGCAGGGAATTAAGCGAGTCTGCAACCGTGTATTAGCACCCAGTCGCCCTCGACAAGGGGAGCATCCATTTTGAAGTAGGGCGTGTAGGCGTCAATTATGCTGTTGGCCTGTTCGGCCAGGATACCCGAGAGCACAATATCGCCACCGGCCAGCGTATGTGCAGCCAGAGTGGGGGCAAGCTCGACCAGCGGGCCGCTCAAAATATTGGCGACCACAATCTCATATTGCTGTTGGCCATGTTTGGCAGAAAACTGTTCGGAGTCATATAAGTGCAGACAGTCTTCCACCTGGTTAGCTCTGGCGTTGGCCAGGCTGGCCTCCAGCGCCTGCGGGTCGATATCGACGCCATCGGCCTGTTCCAGCCCCAGCAGCAGAGCCGCGATAGCCAGGATGCCCGAACCGCAACCAAAATCGAGCAGGCTTCTGGGTTGCTTGATATGCTGGTCGAGCCAGCGCAGGCAGAGTGAGGTGGTCGGGTGGGTGCCGGTGCCAAAAGCCAGACCCGGATCGAGCCGGAGATTTACCGCATCGGGTACCGGCGGGTCGATGTGCCACGGGCAAACCCACAGGCGTTCACCAAACTGCATCGCCTGATAATGATCCATCCAGCTGCGTGTCCAGTTCTGGTCTTCCAGTGTCTCGCTGGAAATACTGGACTCCATGCCTGCCAGTGCAGTTTCAATATTTGAAAGTAGCTGTTGCTGGTTTTCTGTTTCATTGAACAGGCCGGTGGCAATAATATCCTGCCAGATGGGGGTCTCGCCGGGCGCGGGTTCCAGGATGGGCTGGTCAGCGGCGTCCGTGAACGTGACTGAGCAGGCACCGAATTGAAGCAGGGTGTCTTCAGCCTGTTCGGCATGGTTTTGGGTGGTGTGGATGGAAATTTGTAGCCAGGGCATGGAGGAGGATCTCAAAAATTTGCGAACATAAGCTTATGTTAATTTTGCTTTATTACTCAAGGAAAATGTGTATTTTTGATTCATGGCTGTTTTTTGATGAAATAGATAGAATTTACTGTCAAATTGTGTGTTTTGTCGGAGGACGTGAGGCAGAAAAGGATCGTATTTTAGATGAAAGTTTATTATAATCACTCGCGAAATAGGAGTTGATCAAGTCTAGAATACCTGGTTTTAAAAATATGCTCTCTGTAGATTGCTGGGAGCGGAATACCTTTAATACTAAAATAATAACCAAGCTTAAATTCTTTGCATTGGTAAATTCAATGGCTGGTCAGAAAGATATTTGGGTTAGAAAGCCCTGCACGAAATAACTAAAAAACGGGCTAGTATAAGTTGTTGAAATATTAAGCTACATACCTGTAGCTTAATTCAGCTGTTATTTTTTAAATTTTAATCCAGATAACCTCAACTATGGATCTTAAAAATTTGTCTATTCCAGATGTAGAGAATATTTATGAGCTATCTCCACTTCAGGAAGGTATGCTGTTTCATACCATTAGAGATGTTGGTGTGGGCATGTATATTAACCAGTCCGTCTCAACTATGGAGGATGTTAATGTAGATGCTTTACGGAGTGCTTGGCAGAAAGTTCTTGATAGGCATTCTAGCCTGAGAACATCATTTCAATGGGAAGACTGTGATACCCCTCTACAGATTGTTCATAATAGCATTGATGTGCCTTTTACCTCTTTTGACTGGCGTGAGTTTTCAAGTACTGTTCAGGAAAGTAAATTAAGGAAATTTTTATTTGAGGAGCGCACACAGGGTTTTGATCTTTCTGTTGCACCGCTTTTTCGTTTGTCACTCATCAGGGTAAGTGAAACGACCTGGTATAGTATTTTTTGTCAGCATCATATTATTTTGGACGGTTGGTCTGGAAATCTTCTTCTGGGTGAGGTTAAGGAGTTTTATGACGCTGCCTGTCGTGATGAGATAGTTAATATACCTGATCCAGTACCATATGGTGTTTATATCGAGTGGCTAAAAAAACAGGATTTGTCTGAAACGGAGTCATTTTGGAAACGTCATCTGAAAGGAATATCTTCGCCGACACCTCTTCCTATGGACAAGGGTCTTCATGGCGAAAAAAGTGCGCATATTGATTTTGGTTCATGGAGTGTTTCTATAGATGAAGCGGCTACCAAAAAGTTGCAGCTCGCGGCTCAAAAGTCTCATGTAACAACCAATACATTAATTCTAGCTGCCTGGGCTATTGTGTTGAGTCGATATAGTGATGAGACAGATGTTCTGTTTGGTACTCTGGTGTCTGGGCGTCCACCATCTTTGGATAATGTGGAATCCATCGTCGGAATGTTTCTTAATACGATCCCTTTCAGGGTTACCATTTCAGCCGATATGCTTCTTAAAGACTGGTTGAATGAATTGCAGCATAGTCAGGTTGAGCTACAGGATTATGAGCATAGCTCCTTGAGGATGGTTCAGGACTGGAGTGAGATACCTCGAGGTACGGAATTGTTTGGCAGTATGATCTCACGAAGAGATACTAGCGGCCCCTCAACAGGTCCAAAAAAAACCAATGGTTCAAAGCAAAGCAAAAAAACAAATATTCAACAAAATTATCCTTTTTTAATTGAAGTCGCCGCACAGGATAAGATTGAATTAATCGTAACTTATGATAGTAATCGTTTTGATGCTTCTTCAGTGATCAGGGTAATGGAGCAGCTAAGAACTGCACTTGAAGGGATGAGTGAAAGCCTTGAGTTGCCAGTAAGCGATTTATCATTACTGCCACAGGAAGAATATAATTGGGTAACTGATGTATGGAACAATACACAGTCTCCTTATCCTGACGATAAGTGTCTGCATGAACTTTTTGAGGAGCAAGTTGAGAAAACACCTGATGTTGTTGCTGTGTCATATTTAGAAGAGCAGCTGACCTACAGAGAATTTAATCAACAGGCAAATGGCCTAGCTTATTATTTACGAAGCAATAATGTTGGTCCTGGGGATCTGGTTGGTCTTTGTATAGAGCGGTCTCTTGAAATGGCTATTGGTTTGATGGCAATTCTTAAAGCGGGAGCTGCTTTTGTTCCGCTTGCCCCAGATTATCCCAGAGAACGTCTTAGTTTTATGTTGCAAAATTCTCACGCAAAAGCCCTGTTAACGAGGGAAGAATTGCAAGGGCATTTGCCCAGCGAGGGCATAAAAGTTATATGCCTGGATAAAAATGATGGTAAATGGAAAGCGCAGAAAGAAAATCTGGAGAACCTTACAACATCTGAGCATCTGGCCTATATTCTTTATACTTCTGGATCAACAGGTTTGCCAAAAGGTGTTGCTGTCCCTCATCGGGTCCCAGTAAACAGGTTCTCAGCAGAGCACTACCCTTTACAGCCACATGAGTCCATTCCGGTAAAAACGACCTTGAGTTTTGTAGATTCCTTGTGGGAAATGTTCACTGCATGGCTCAATGGCTTGAATGCGACATTGATACCTGAATGTCATGTAAAAGACCCAGCCTTGCTGGTGAATGACCTGGAAGCTTGTGGTGCAACGAGACTGGTCTTTGTGCCTTCTCTTTTAAGGGCCTTATTTGAGTCAGAAATAGACTTGTCCAAGCGACTTCCAAAACTTAAGCACTGGATCAGTAGTGGAGAAACATTAACTGCAGATCTGTGTGAAAAGTTTTCTCAGATATTACCAAATGCTACGTTGACCAATCTTTACGGCACATGTGAAGTATGGGATTCTAGTCGTTGCGACTCAGACGAAAAATCTGGTGGTCAATTGATACCAATGGGACGTCCGATAAAAAACCTGACAACTTATGTGCTTGATGAGCAATTCAGGCCTCAGCCAATAGGTGTGCCGGGTGAGCTTTATGTTGGTGGAGAAGGCGTTGCGCTAGGATATTTAGAGCGCCCAGCTGCAACTGCGGAACGTTTTATCCCAGATCCTTTTACAAAGGATCAAGGTAAAAGAATGTATAAAACGGGTGATCGTGTACGTTGGTTGCCTGATGGGAATATCGAATATCTCGGAAGGTTTGATCAACAGGTCAAAGTTCGTGGTTTCAGAATTGAGCTAGGTGAGATAGAAAATGTTTTATCTGAGTTTGAAAGTGTTGATCAGGCAGCAGTTGATGTTCGTGAAGGAAGTTTGGTTGCCTATATTATTGCTGATACTAATTTGAAGAGTCCTCTAGATATTAGCCTGTTACGAGAGTTTGTTGCCACTCGTTTACCTCAGCATATGTATCCCGCTTATTATGTTTTATTAGAAAAATTCCCATTGACGCCAAGTGGCAAAGTGGATCGTCGTTCCTTGCCCAAACCTGACGCAGATAATATTGAAACAACTAAAGAGAAAAAAGTTTTTCGTAAGCCTGAAACTGAACTTGAAAAAACCATTGAGAGTGTCTGGAGCACTGTTCTGAGGGTTGATGCAATTGGGCTTGACGATGATTTTTTTGATTTGGGTGGACACTCACTAAGTGCGATTCGAGTGTCTGCACGTTTAACAAAGGCTCTGGAAAAAGAAATCCCTTTGCGTGGGATGTTTGAAGCGCCGACTATCGCTGGTTTGGCTCACTGGATCGATAGTGGTATGGCTGATCAGGCAGGACCAGAATTAAAGCATGTAGAACAAAGTGATAAGGCAATACCGTTAACTTATACGCAACAGAGATTATGGTTTTTGGATCAGCTTAATCCAGGAATTGCCTCGTATACAATTCCCAATATTATGAATCTAAATGGTGAGCTGAATATTGAGGCTCTCCAGAATGCATTTAGAGACATGATTGATCGACATGAGATCTTAAGGACTCGATTTGTGTCTCAGGATGGTGAGCCATTTCAAGTTATTGATCCAACGCCTGATTTATTAACTATTGAGGTGATTGACTATTCAGGGTTGCCTCAGAGTGAACGTTTGAAAGCGACAACAAGGCAAGCTCGTCAGCAGGGTCGATTGCCGTGGGATCTGGAAAAAGGTCCTCTTTACAGAGTCCAGCTATTTACGCTTTCACCAACAGAACACCTTATATCAACAGCACTTCATCATATTATTGCTGATGGTCAGTCAATGGGGATCTTTACAAAAGAGCTGAGTATGCTGTACAGCTCATATGTGAACGGTGAGCCCGCTAATTTGCCAAAATTGGCCATCCAATATTCTGATTTTGCTATTTGGGAGCGAGAAGTTGCCAATGGTGAGTTGTATCAAACACAGTTGGATTTCTGGAGAAAAGCCTTAGAAGGGGTAATCCCGTTAGAAATACAAACGGATCATATTCGACCTCTAGTTCATAATTTTCGCGGTGAAAAGGTTCTGTTTGTAGTACCACCTAGTGAGGCTGATCGGTTAAAGGAACTTGGAACTCAGGAAGGTAGTACCATTTTTATGGGTATTCTTGCTGTTTTTCAATTGTTGTTATCACGTTATTCGGGGCAGGATGACGTTGTTGTTGGAACAGCAATGTGGAACAGGAGTCGTGTTGAGCTTGAGCAATTAATAGGTTTGTTTGTTAACACTATACCAATGAGAATTGATTTTTCTGGCGATCCAACTTTCCGGGAAGTTCTGGGAAGAGTGAGAAAGTTTGCGCTAGGGGCATTTGCGCATATGGAATTGCCGTTTGACGAAATGTTGAAGCAAATTCATATAGATCGAGATCTAAGTCATCAGGGATCACCTCTCTTTCAGACAATGCTTATACATCAGCCAGGAAGGCCGACAGGGAAAAATAGTCGACCTTCAAATGCTGCGGGTGTGACCATGAGTGACCAGTCAATTGACACAGGGTTCTCAAACTTCGACTTACTATTGTCGACAAGTGATTCACCAGAAATTGGCATATCCTGTATGTTCTCATATGATACAGACCTCTTTAATGCTGAGACAATAGAGTCCATGGTTTCTCATATGCAGAGACTGTTTGAACAGGTAGTTAGCAAGCCTGATGAGCCTATATCCAGGCTTTCATTGTTGACTGATTCAGAAAGAGTGAAGGTGCTTGATACGTGGAATGGAAAGAACCAAATACCACTGGAAACTCGTTGTGTTCATGAGCTCATACAACAGTGGGCATATTCTAATCCAGATCAGGTTGCGGTCTCTTTTAAAGATACACATTTGACGTATAAAGAGCTTAATTCTCGTTCAAATCAGCTGGCTAAAAAGTTGAGATCAATGGGTGTGCAAACTGAAGAATTTGTTGGTTTGTATGTAGATAGAAGTCTAGAAATGATTGTTGGGGCGCTTGGGATATTAAAATCCGGAGGGACTCTGGTCACAATGGATCCTTCTTATCCAGAAGATCGAATCCAGTTTATGATTGATGATTCCGGATGTTCGGTGGTTGTTAGCCAGCAGAATCTAAAGGAGGCCATAGAAGGTAAAGTTGAGCACACTATTTGTCTTGATGTAGATTGGTCTGAAATTAGTGATGAGCCTGATGATGATCTAGATAATATCGTGCAGTTGCATAACCTTGCTTATGTGATTTTTACATCAGGTACTACTGGCGTACCTAAAGGTGTCATGGTTGAACATCGTAATCTGACTAATATTATTCGCTCACAGATTGGCGTATTTGATATTAGTCAGAAAAGCCGTGTATTACAGATGTTGTCATTTAGTTTTGATGCGGCTTTCGGTGAAGTATTTCGTGCACTGGTTGCGGGAGCTACATTGTATCTTGCCGATAAGGACGATCTATTACCAGGGCCGGGTTTAATTAAATTACTGAAAGACAAAAAAATAACAGCAACGGCAATGTCGCCTACTGCATTGGCGGCATTACCTAATGAAAGTGATCAACTGATAGATTTGAATACGCTGACAGTGGGTGGTGAAGCATGCCCAGCTCAGGTAGCTGCACAGTGGGGCAAAGGTCGGCGTTTGCTAAACGGATATGGTCCAACTGAAACAACTATTGGCGCAACCTTCGCTGTCGATTGGGATCTGCAAAATAAACCTCCATTGGGCGAGCCTCTTGAGAATGTAAAAGTATATGTTCTTGATGAAAACCTTAAACCTGTTCCGATCGGAACGCCTGGAGAGCTATATATTGGTGGTGTAGGTGTTGCCCGAGGTTACTTGAACCGTCCAGATATAACTGCAGCTAGTTTTATACCTAACCCATATGCACGGCAACCAGGTGAGCGAATGTACCGTACGGGTGATTTAGTTCGCTGGCTATCTAGTGGCAAACTGGATTATTTGGGGCGTATTGATCATCAGGTAAAAATTCGAGGACACCGAATCGAATTAGGCGAAATTGAGTCTGTTCTAATTGATCATGATGATATTGAGCAGAGTACAGTTGCTGTTAGCGATGAACAAGGAGTGCGTCGTCTTGTGGCCTATGTGACTTTAAGTGGCCAAAATAAGCCTAGTTCCTCAGAATTAAGACAATATACGAAAAATAAACTGCCTGATTACATGGTGCCAGCCCTGTTTATGACATTAAATTCACTGCCCATGACCGGGAACGGTAAGGTAAATAAAAAGGCGCTACCACGCCCTGATTTTGAACAATTATCAGTAAAAGAGCTATATATTGAACCAAAAACAGAAGTGGAGTGTTTAATGGTAGATGTATGGTCTTCAGTTTTAGGCATTAAGAAAATAGGCATAAATGATAACTTCTTTGAACTTGGTGGTGATTCTATATCAAGCTTGAAGGTGGTTTCTCGTCTAATAAAGTCTGGTTTGAGTCTTACTCCAAAAGATATGTTTAAATATCAAACTGTTGCAGAGTTGGCAGAGAGTGTTGAGAATGTCGGGTAGTTTCAATATGTTGGTGTAAATATAGGCTAAATCGATCTATCAATTTCAGTCTAAACTGGAATATGATTGTTTATCGTTACATGTATTTTAGATAGGATATGTCTATTCACCAAAAATTTTAATATTAATGGTTTTAGGAGGTGGCGACAATGTCACAAGCAATGAAAAGGGGCGGTAATATGAAGTCGCTCATGGAAAAGGCGCAGTCGCTGATGAAAGCGGGGGAGCTTGATGAGGCCCTGGCGAGTTACGAAAGAATATTAAAAGAAAACCCAGAGGCGGCCCCTGCTTATCTGGGAATAGGTGCTATTCATTTTAAGAGAGGAAATATTGAAGAGGCAGAGAATTATTTAAATGGAGCTCTGCATGTTAATGATAAATTTGCTCCCGCTCTATTTATGCTTGCAAACATTAATATAAAACGTGGTGAAATGGATAAAGCATTAAGGCAATGCAATGATGCGCTGGAGTTAAATCCAAAAATGGTGAAGGTGCGTATTGCAATGGCAGGCATTTACGTTGAAAAGGAAATGTATTCAGAAGCCGAGAGCGTCCTGAGAGAGTCATTGCGTTATAACCCAGAGCTTTATGATGCCGCTTTAATGTTGGCAAAAGTACTTCATAAGCAAGGAAAGACAGATGATGCAATTGAATACGCAGAGCAGACATTGGTTCGAGAGCCGAATTCATGGATGGCACATTTTCTTTTGGGTCGATTTTTAATGGCTAAAAATGAAAATGATCGTGCACTGGATTCTATCAAGGCGAGTATTGCCATAAAGCCAGATAACGCGTCAGCATTGTTTTATCTTGGCGATTTATATTTTAAAAAAGAGCAATACAATAAAGCGATTTATGTCTTAATGGAAGCGCTGGATTTAGAACCCAATATGGATATGGACTTGATTAAGCTCAGATTAGCAAAAATACATACCAAGACCAAAGAATATGACAAAGCAAGAAAGATATTGCATCAATTGAGCGGTGGAACGAAGCGACTTGCCATGGTTCATTTTATGCTGGCTGACATATATTCCTTACAGGAGAAGTTTCGTCCGGCTGTTGAGGAATATGAGGCGGGCTTGCTGCATGCGACCAAGATGATAGAAAAATATCCAGAATTGCTAGAAATTCAGAAGCAACAGTTAGATGATCAGCTGAAATCAGCGGCTTATAAGGAAACAATTTCAAAAATTGATTTAGAAGAAGCCGAGTCAAGAAAAATTGATTGAAAATAAATTATAAATTTAATGACGATTAACGTTGCAAAGATAAGCAAACAAAAAAATAAATTAGTTATATTAGGTATTCGGGTACGGTGACCACAATGAACGCAGATGCAAATACACAAGCAAAACAAACTGTAAGCAGATTTCATAAATCAATTAAATTAGCTCGTTCCTATACTCAGAAAAATGATTTTGATAAGGCTTTAAGAACTTATGAATTAGTTATTAAAGATAGCCCAGAGGATGCGGTCGCTTTTTTAGGAATGGGTCGCACCTATATGAAAATGGGTAACTATGAAGCGGCAGAAAAATACTTTAATGGGGCATTGCATCTTAATGATCAAATGGCTCAAGCCATGATAATGCTTGCTGCTCTTAGCCACAAGCAGGGTAATGAAGATAAAGCATTAGCCTTGTATCAAGAAGCCTTAAACATTAATCCTAAATTAACAAAAGTGAGAGTGGCTGTTAGTGGTATCTATGTTAAGAGAAAAATGTTTATTGAAGCTGAAAATATTTTGAAGGAAGCCTTGCGCTACAATCCGCAGTATTCTGAAGCTAGACTGATGTTGTCTAAAGTTCTGCATAAGCAAGGTCAAAATAGCAAGGCGCTTGAGTCATTAGATCGATTATTAGAGCGTGAGCCGGACTCATGGGTTGCTTATTTTCTTCGGGGTAGGTTTCTTTCCGAATCTGATAGTAATATGGCCATTGAGGCCTTTAAGCAGAGTATCCAGTTAAAGCCAGATAATGCCATAGCTTATTTTTACCTAGGTGAGGTTTACATGTTAACTGAACATTTTGAGCATGCTGTGCTTTCGTTTGCTGAGGTGGAAAATATAAAGTCAGAGATGGATCAGGTTATGGTAAGTTGCAAGCTCGCAAAAGCTTACAGCAAGATGGGCGCTTATAAAGAGGCAGAGAAGGTGCTGCATAAACTAAGTTTAGGTGAAAAACGTCTTGGCATGATTCATTTTATGCTGGCAGAGGTTTATGTGCAGCAAGAAAAATACCATTTAGCCGTGGAAGAATATGAGGCAGGATCATTACATGCTCAAGAGTTTTTAGAGAAGCATCCTGAATTTCAGGTTATACAGGAACAAAATATCAGTGATGATAAAAAAGCTAGAGGATATGCGGAGATTGTTTCAGGATTTATTTCTGAAGCCGAAGCTGAAGCAGCAGCCTCAGCAGAGCTGAATGCTGCAAATGAAGGTGAGATCGAGGATGATTAATCAATGAGTGACGCTGATAAACTTTATAGTGTGGTCATGAATGAGCAGCAGCAATATTCTATTTGGCCAAATGATCTGGGGCTTCCTTCGGGCTGGGAAATTGTAGTTAAGGCAACAAGCAAGCAGGAATGCCTGGAGTACATCGAAAAAGTGTGGACTGATTTGCGACCACTAAGTGTGCGTAATAGTGCAGCAAAAATACAGGCATAATAGAGCTGATTATTTTTGGTGTAATTAAAAAATAACCAGGTTGCACTTGCCTAAGTTGATAAATGTTTGCATGAATGAGTTTTTATATCGGGTCAGTTTTTATGAAAATATACACGTATCTGATGAAATGAATGTTAACAAAGAGTCTCCAATGTATGGATGTAGGTAACTACAAAGTTAAAAAAGATGTTTTATACAGGGATGTAAAATGGTGGGAAGCAGAGTCTTCTAAGCTGGATATATATTATCAAGAGTCATTAGAAAAAAAACCTGTTGTTGTTTTTATACATGGCGGTAGCTGGACGTCGGGTGATAAGTCATATTTTATGAAGAAGCCCAACATATTGCATTACTTTCTTGATCAGGGTTTTGTTGTTGTTAGTGTTAATTTTAGATTGGTTGGTGAGATTGGGGCCTTCATGGTGAGTTATCGCCATCAGGCAGAAGATATTGCTCATGCGATAAAATGGTTATCTAAGAATGTGCAGGAATATGGTGGTTTTAATAATCAAATTTTTCTAGTTGGTTATTCTTCAGGGGCTCATCTTGCTTCTCTTGTTGCAACGGATACCAGCTATTTGAAAAAACAAGATGTTTCTATAGAGAGTATTATGGCTGTTATAGCGTTAGATGTTCCTGCATATGATGTTCCTATGGCTTTAAAACTGATGAAGGGTTCTTCTCTGGAAGAAAATATTCCTCTTAATGAGTCAATTTTTGGGAAGGAATTGAAAGACCAGGTAAAGGGGTCTCCTTCGTTTTTTGTTTTTGGTTCTAGAGTACCATTTTTGTTGGTTTCAACTGGAATTAAAAATGGTAGGCCACAATCTGTTACTAAGGCTGTTACTGAGTCTTTTAAAAATGCTCTAATTAAATCTGGTCATCTTGTGTCGCATGTGCACTATAAAAATCACAGTCATTCATCTTTTTTGTTGGCGTTGGGTAAAAGTGGCGATAACTTGGGTAAGGTAATGACTAGTTTTATTAGGCAAGTTTTAAAAGACTATCATTTAATATCGTCTTCTTCAGAGCTAGACAAAATGCGTCGAGATACCATTAGGCGATGATATTTTGAGTTTTTAGCGTTAAATAATACGTTTATCAATAATTATAGTGAGAGCAACAATGTTAAGAAAGATATTTGAAGGATTGAGATTCACTAAAATAGCTGGAAATCTGGTCATTGTTAGCATGCTTTTAGTATCGCTTCCATCATGTGGCTCAGGTAGAGCGAAGCCGCCGATTGTGCAGGCATGTTCAGATAATGACATTGGTAGCACCTGTAGGTTTACTTCTCGAAAAGGAAATCTGATACAGGGAAAGTGTCTAAAAGCTAAAAAAAATCCAAATATACTCATTTGTAAACCTGAAAGGAATAACCAGACATATCAGACTGAAAAGACGGGTCGTCCTTCTAATGACAAAAAAATGCTTAGTGGCAGCTGTGATTGTGAGGTTGAAAGAAATATTTCCTACAAGGAATCTGGAGTTTTGGATTCAAAATATTCAAAACTTGATATATTTCATCGAGGTGTGTCTGACAAAAAGCCAGTTCTCGTTTTTGTTCATGGTGGTGGTTGGGTGACAGGTGATAAATCAAATGTAGAAAGTACACCTAATATTTTGAACTTCTTTCTTGATAAAGGCTTTGTTGTAGTGAGCGTGAATTTTCGTTTAGTTGAAAAAAGCGCTTCATCTAAGGTGAAGTATTATGATCAGCTAGACGATATTGCCAGTTCTATTAAGTGGCTATCTGAAAACGTACAAGACTACGGTGGTTCAGGTGATGATTATATTCTGGTTGGTTATTCTTCTGGAGCACATCTTGTCTCGTTGCTTGCAACCGATACGAGCTATCTGAAAAACAAAGGTTTGTCTGTTGATATTATTCGAGCTGTTGCTGCATGGGATGTTCCTGCATACGATATACCTTCAGCTATAAAATTAATGTCAGGAACCCCGTTAGAGCCAAAAATACGCTTTAATGAGGTTCTTTTTGGAGAGTCTATAGATGATCAGATCAAGGCATCTCCGCTATATCATGTTGATAATTCAAAAATGCCTTTTTTTCTTGCGTCAAGCGGAGTTAAGGATGGGAAAAATCAAACGGTGACGAAGCAAGTTAGTGAGTTATTTAAGGCGGCCTTAATAAGATCAGGCCATACGGCGGAGCATGTTCATTATGAGAATAGCGAGCATTCCGCTCTTGTTCTTCAGTTTGGTACAAAAGGTAATGACTTGCTCGAAAAAATGGAAAGTTTTCTCAAAAATCTGCCGAGATGAAGGTAAAGTACAATCTAGTTTATATAAACAGTCCAATATTTTTTAGAGTTAATTATGAATAAAAAAGTAATTGTAACTGGTGCTTCAAAAGGTATCGGAAAGGGTATAGCTAAGGCTTTGCTTAAGAGTGGCTATGATGTTCATATCTGTGCCAGAGATGAAAATGCGCTCAAGATTGCTGTTGATGAGCTATCTCAATTTGGTGTGATAGACTACAGCGTTTTAGATATATCAGATAAAAATGCCATAAAAAGTTTTTGTGCAAATTGGCAAGGGAGCCTTTATGGTCTGGTTAATAATGCAGCTATTTTTTCTATAGAAAGACTTGATGAAGATTTGGATACCTGGGATTCAACGATAGCAACAAATCTTAGTGGTATTTATTGGTTGACCAAATATATGTATTCAAGCCTTCTGGATGGAAGTCGAATTGTGAATATTGCTTCTCAACTGGGCAAAAGTGGTCGGGCCGGCGTTGCTCCTTATAGTGCAACTAAGTTTGGTCTTATTGGCCTGACCAAGTGTTGGGCGAAGGAATTAGGTGCTCGTGGTATTACTGTTAATGCTGTTTGCCCTGGATGGGTAAGAACAGAGATGACTGAAGAAGAGGTTAATCAGCGAGCAAAAGAAAAAAATATCCCGATCGATGAATTTTATAATGAAATATGTCAACCACTTGAATTAAAGCGTATGAATACCGTTGAAGAGATTGCAGATTTTGTTGAGTTTTTATTATCTAGTAAGGCGGCTGGTATTACTGGGCGCGATTTTTTATTACAGAACATTTCAAATCAGGAATAGATTGTGACAAATTTTGAAACTTTGAGAGATAAATACGCTTGTCCTTGCGATGAGTCTACGATGTATGAGCCATTTTTATTGCCTGTAAAAGCAGAGGGAATGAAAGTATGGTTTGATGGTGATCCGGAGCCTTATATAGATTTGGTTTTGGGTTATAGTTCTAATAATTTTGGTCATAATCACCCTTTGCTAGTTAAAGCAGCACAGGATGCAGCTGCTAAAATCGCTCAAATACATTCTTTTCATACTAAAGATAAATTGCTATTAAGTCAGTACCTGGCAGACAAGGTAAGTAAAGAGCAGCCTTATAACGTATATTTTGACATTGGTGGAACAAGTGTTGTTGCTTCTGCAATAAGGTTATGTCGTAGCTACACGAAAAAAAGATACATTGTATGTTTTGATGGTGCATACCATGGTGCTAGTCAGCTTGGTGCCTCTGTTACAGATGATGGTTTTATTGATAAAGCGCAGTATGTAATAAACAATGTTTCGGACTTTGTTATAAGGCTTCCTTTCCCAGGAAAACATACAGATGTAACAACTGATGACAGCATAAGACAATTAGAAGAAGCTATTCAGAATAA
The DNA here is from genome assembly GCA_026196545.1 of Gammaproteobacteria bacterium. Lineage (GTDB taxonomy): Bacteria > Pseudomonadota > Gammaproteobacteria > SZUA-229 > SZUA-229 > LH-M37. The sequence goes on along the minus strand of JAPHSZ010000117.1, from coordinate 5,130 downwards.
TGATGTTGCAGGTGTCATTGTCGAGCCTGTTCAGGGGGCGAATGGTTTTATTTTTCCTGAGGATGATTTTTTACCTCGCTTACGAGAGGTTACTGAATCAAATGAAGTGATGTTGATAATGGATGAAATTCAGGTTGGTTTAGGTCGTATTGGACACTTCTTTGCTTATCAAAAATGGGGGATAGTACCTGATATCGTTGTGCTTTCAAAGTCATTATCAGGTGGTTTTTATCCATTGAGTGCCATTATAGCAAGGCCTCAATTATTTAACTCTGTGTCTTCAAACGCAACGGCATTTCAAAGTACATTTAATAATAACCCCCTAGGGATTAATATTGCTTTGAAAGTAATGGAATTCATCGAGAATGAAAATTGTTTGGAAAATTCAATGGTAAAAGGCGAGACTCTTTTGCACAAGCTTAGTTTTCTGGAAGATAGTCCTTATATATCCAACCTAAGAGGAGAGGGTTTAGCTATCGCATTTGATATGACAGAGAAAAATGCTCCTAATCAACCTTCTAAAAAATATGCCAAGAAGCTCAAGGATGTAGCGCTAGATGAACATCTCATTATCTATTCCTGTGGAAGAAATGGTGATGTCATTAAATTGGCTCCTTCTTTAATGATTGAAGATAAGGATATTGAGTTTATTGTTAATAAATTAAAGATAGTATTAGAGAAGGCGGGTCTGATATAAGTAGATTGACAGGTCTAGTTTTATCTCAGTGGTTTTGCGTATTATTGCTTTATCTATTCTGTAGTATGTAAATAATGAAATGGTGCCTTTGGTATTATTAAGAAAATATTCATATGAAGCTATTACGTGACGATTTAGTTATATTGCCTGCTGGAGATGCTAGTGGGGCGGTTTATGTCAAAGACCCCGTTTCTAATGAAACCTTTGAATTCGATGAGGTTGAAAGCTATTTTTTGAAGGAGCTAAGAAACCCGTATCAGGAAGTTGTTTTATTAGCGAAATTCAATGCCAGTTCCAAGTCTTCCTCTACGCGTAAATTCACACTAGAAGATCTCCATGGTTTTCTGAAAAAGTTAGAGGAAATGGGGTTGATCAAGGGTGGCACTGAAAAGCCCATAAGAAATGAAGATTTACCTGAAGAAGGACCAAAGGCAAGTGAGTATTCAGAGGGGCGTGAGCATCTTGATGGTAATGGATCGTCATCAACTAGCGATGATTCTATAAGGCGTTATAGTCATTGGTCTATTTTCTGTCCTGAAAACTCTTTAGATCTGTTGCTAACTTTGTATCATCCTTTCAGGTATTTTATTTACTTACTTCCTGTATTTATTGTCTTTAGCACATTATCTTTCTTGTTTAATTTTGATTTAATATCAGGCGATTTTTCTACAGCAAATAAACATTTTGGTTTTTTGGGCCACCTTATATTTACTCTGTTTACGATTAATCTAATGACGCAGGTAGTGAAAGGTGCTATTGCGCGATATCATCATCTTAAAGTTCCTAGTTTTGGTGTAATTCTGGCATTTGGTTTTATTCCGCGTTTTGATCTTTTTGTAGAAATTAGCCAGGACACCGAAAATAAAGCGCGTTTGTGGATTGTATCAGCCTCTATACTGGTTCGGGCTACGTTGTTTGCTATTGGGGTAGCGTTCTGGATACTAACTCGCTCGAATGGCACGCTACTTTCAATGGTCGGTATTATGTTGGCCATTTTTTCATTGATTACATTATTTATTGCTGTTAATCCTTTGATGAGGAGTGATGGATATCGGTTTTTAACTATTTATTTTTCAAAGCCAAACCTACGGGAAAAAGCTGATCTGGCTTTAAAAGGGTTATTCTCAAAGCAGCCTAGTGTTGTATCCCAATATATTGGAAATACTTTTGCGTTACGTATGTATGCGCTTTCCTGTATAGCCTTTATTGTTTTACTTATGGGTTTTTTAGGGTCAATATTGGCTGAATGGCTTGAATCAAATTATCAGGGAATGGGTGTTGCTACTTTTCTTGTTATTGTTTTTCTAATGCTATCTAATATTCAGCGGCAAAAAAAATTTACAGAAAATCTTAAGACTTCATTGCGTGAAAGACATGGGCAGTCTTCGACCTCAGATTGGAAGCGTGAAAATATGAGTAATATAAAAGAGGGGTTGGGAGACGTAACAGATATGTTAAGTAAGCGAGCCAAAAACCCGAACAATGAAAAGCTAAATAGACCGTACTTAAAATATTTCGTTATTGCAGTTTTATGTGGATGCTTATTTCTTCCTTATCAATACGAGGCTGGAGGTTCGGCAGAGGTGTTTCCTATTGCACGTAACGAAATATATGCGGAAACATCAGGGGTTATTGATAAGGTTTTGTTTGATGGTGGAGAATGGGTGGAAGAAGAAACCGTAATCGCTCAACTATCCAATCATAAGCAGATTAAGGACGTTCGTTCCACAGAGTTGTCTATAAAGAAAATTCAGGAAGATATTGAGGTTTTGTTAACAACTCCATCTGAAGAGGACATTAACCTTGCGGAGCAGCAGTTAGCTACTGCGAATTTAGTGTTAAAATACAGTGTTGATAATTATCAGAGAATTGAAAATCTTTATAAAAGTCAAACAGTCTCTTTAGATGATTATTCAGAGGCGCTTGAAGAAATGGAGGTCAATCGCCAGAAAAAAATTGAAAAAGAGGCGGCTCTTTTAGCGATTAAAAATCAGATTAATCAGCATCAAATAGATTCCATGAAAGCAGAAAGGATGCGACTGGAAGAGGAGTTGGCAAATAATCAGGAGCTACTAAGACGAACAAGCTTAAGGGCACCAATATCTGGTCAGATCATTACAACAAATTTGCAAGATTTAAAATACAAATATCTGGAAAGTGGTGATTTATTTGCGGAGGTTGAAGATACACGGCGTGTTCGTGTGGAGGTCTCAATACCAGAGGCTGATATTGGTGAGATAAGAAAAAATAGTGATGTTGAGCTTAAGCTATGGGCCTATCCTGATAGTTCATTGCATGGCAAGGTTTATGAGATCTACCCAGTTACAGAAAATGCAACATTTGGTGCAGTTGTAAAGGTGGTAGCGATGTTTCCTAATGAAAATAGGTTATTAAGAACTGGCATGACGGGGCATGCAAAAATTATTAGTAATGAAGTGTTTGTCATTACAGCGTTTACCCGTGCCATTATTAATTTTATAAAAATTGAAATGTGGTCATGGTTGCCTTAGGTAATCACGTGTGCCGCTATATATAGCATGTTGATAGTTCTAAAATAGCTATCAATGCTTAAAACAACAATAAGGTAATTAAAATTATGCTTACAATGTTTGCAATTGTGCTAATTGCATATGTCTTAGGGTTTATGTTTTCACCTTTCCCCTATTGGAAAACTTATTTTATTTTGTGGCGCCAGATTCTATTTGTTAGGTCCGACGTGCGCAGAAAAATATCTAAGGGGAAGCAAGTACGGTTTCTTTTGAGGTATGCGCTACTTTGTCCTGTGTGGACTGCTTTGTGGTATCTTGATGAGTTGTTTTTTTCTGCCTATAAGCAGCAAAATGTTAAGCCTGTATTTATTATTGGGCAACCGCGTAGCGGGACTACGTTTTTGCATCGGACGTTAGCAAATGATACTGAAACATTTGTTGCTGTTCGACATATTGAGTGGCGTTATCCTTACATTTTGGTGCAAAAACTACTGGAGAATTCAGTCTGGTTAGATAATTGGCTTAATAAGAATTACTGGCCGGATTCAGAAGTAGGCCGTAAAGCATCTAAAATGCATCCAAATGCCTTATCTGATTGGGAAGAAGACGGGGTTTTTTTTGAAGAGTGTTTTTTGCATCATTTTTTTATTTTTCTTCGATTTCCTGATGTAAATTTATTGTCTTATTTTGATGATTTTCAGTTACTGCCTGAAAAAGTTCAGCAACGTATGCTTGATGCGCATAAAAAGGTTATTCAGAAAGTAATTTACTTAAGAAATGGTAATAATAAGTTCTATTTATCAAAAGAAGTAACTAGCCATACCAAAATAAAAAAAATACTTACCTTGTATCCTGATGCAAAGTTTATTGTCAGCTTGAGGACTTCTTCAGGTTTTATGAATTCATTATTAGAGTTGGTACGATATTCTACAAAATCTAAGACAAATATTGACCCCATAGACATACCAGAATGGGAGAACATCTTTGTTGAGCGAATGAGGCAAGATAGCTTATTATTAGTAGAGTTATGTGAACAGCTAATTGATGACAGTCATCAGACTCATGTTGTTTTTAATCAGTTTACAGAAAACACTATTGATTCTATTAAACACATTTACAAGAAATTGGGGTGTGATATTGGATCTAATTATCTACAATATTTAAAGGATTTAGAGGAGGCTCAACAGAAGCGGAAAAAAGGCTATTGTTATGAAAAAAATGATTATGATGGGTTTGAGCGTTTTGATGAATTTGTATTATCAGCAGAGAATCAGTGGGAAAAGAGTTTTAAATCTACAAATTTAGAGTAATTACCTATCAATTAATGAATGAAGTTTAATTTTGCATCAGATTCCTTTTTTACTAATACTTGTGACTTCTTAGGGTATTTATTATTTGTGTTTGGTCTAATATTTAAAATAACTCTTTTTTCTATTATGGTATAGTTTTGAAGCTATGTTTCTGGATGTGTGTGAATCAAGGGGATGATATGAGCTCCGAAATGTATAAAAAAGGTTTGAAGGCACTGGAAGTGAAGGATTACAAGGCGGCGTTACGTGATTTTGAAGAGGTGTTGAGCGGGCTTGATGAGCACGATGAGCGCTATAACAATGTGGCTTCTTACGTTGGACTGGCCCAGGTATTAATCGATAACAGAAATGGTTTGCTGATTTGTCGGGATGCGGCGGGCAATGAGATTCGCGATGGGGCTGTCTTTTTGAACCTGGCCTGCGCGGAATGGCATTGTAATAATCGTAAGCGTGCTATTGATGCGATACGCCGTGGCTGCAAGATTGACCCTGCTGATGAGCGCCTGCAACGGGCGAGTAGTTTGCTGGACAGCCGAAAACGCAGTATTTTTCAGTATCTTCCCCGTCGGCATTCATTAAATCAGGCCTTCGGTCGTCTGTTCAGGCGTTCTGGTGATGACGTGGATGTGCATAG